>CANNKR010000189.1 GCA_947504615.1 Gemmatimonadota bacterium
CCTACCCACTGCCCGAGCTCGAAGAGATCCTCGCCCCCACGTACGGCGTCATCACCTATCAGGAACAGGTGATGCGCATCGCGCAGCGGCTCGCCGGCATTTCGCTGGCCGAAGCCGACGTGCTGCGCAAGGCGGTGGGCAAGAAGGACGCGACGCTGATCCGGAAGGAGCTGGGCAAGTTCACCACCAAGGCTGTCGCGCGCGGCTACGATCCGCGCATCATCGAGGAGCTCGCCGGGCAGATCGAGACCTTCGGCCGCTACGGCTTCAACAAGTCGCACTCGGTGGCCTACTCCGTCCTGTCGTTCCAGACGGCGTATCTCAAGGCCCATTATCCCGCCGAGTTCATGGCCGCCTTGCTCTCGGCGAGCATCGGCGACACCGATTCGGTAGTGAAGTACATCAACGAGGCGCGCGACCTTGGCCTCCAGATCCTCCCCCCGGACGTCAACGAGTCGGGCTACAAGTTCACGGTGGTCGGCGACGACCGCATCCGCTTCGGGCTGGGCGCCATCCGCAACGTCGGCCGCTCCGCCATCGACTCCATCATCGCCGCGCGCGCTGCCAGTCCCCTCAGCACGCTGTACGAACTCTGCGAACGCATCGACCTGCGGGTCTGCAACAAGCGCGTCTTCGAGGCCCTCATCTTCGCCGGTGCGCTCGACGGCGTCGGCCACCGGGCGCAGCTCTCGGCCGCGGTGGACGGGGCCATGCAGAACGCCTCACTGCTGCAGCAGGAGCGCGCCTCGGGCCAGGGATCGCTCTTCGGCGAGTCGGGAGGCGGCGGGGCCAACGCCAAGCGGCAGATTGCCCCCACGCTGCCCACCGTGCCCGCGATGTCCGAGAGCGAGCGGCTGCAGCGCGAAAAGGAGATCCTCGGCTTCTACATCTCGGGCCACCCGCTCGAGCCGTATCGCGCCGAGTGCGAACTGCTGGCCTCGCACACGGTGGCCGCGCTCGGCGTCTGGAGCGACCAACCGGTCTCGATTGCCGTGGTCGTCACCTCGGTCAAGCGGCAGGTCAGCAAGAAGTCGGGCAACGAGTTTGCCCGGCTCTCGGTCGAGGACTTCTCCGGCGCGGGCGAGGTGCTCGTCTTCCCCGAGGCGTGGGCCGCCATTGGCGACCGCATTCAGACCGACGTCCCGATGCTCGTGAAGGGGAGCTACTCGCGCCGCGATCAGGGGGTGGAAAACGCCACCTTCATCGTGGACGGCGTCACCCGGCTCGCCGAGTTGCGCACCACGGGACAGATTGCGGTAGCCATAGACCTCGCAGCCGAAAGCGGACTGACGAGTGGCGTGATGCACGATGTGCGGGCCGTCGCCGAGTCGCACCCCGGGTCGGCGCCGTTGGAGTTGCATTGGCGGGGCTCGGATGGCGCGACGACGCGCTTCCGCTCGTCGTCGCTGTCCGTCTCGACGGCCGGCGCGTCATTGCTGGAATTACGTGCGCTCCTCGGTGAGGAGCGCGTGCGCCTGGTGCGCGGGAGCTGACATGGGCACATCTGCGCTGGAGTTCGAAAAGCCGATCATCGAGCTGGAAAAGCAGATCGACGAGTTGCGCCGCAGCGCCGAGGACAAGAGCATCGACATGGCCGCCGAGCTCGAGCCCTTCGAAAAGCGACTCGCGGAGCTGCGCCACGAGATATACCGCAACCTGACGCCCGTGCAAAAGGTGCAGGTGGCGCGCAACTCGCGACGTCCGTTCACGCTCGATTATCTCAAGTCCGTCTTCACCGACTTCATCGAGCTGCACGGCGACCGGCTGTTCCGCGACGACGCCGCCATCGTGGGCGGCTGGGCACGACTCGACGGTGAGACGGTGATGATCATCGGCCACCAGCGCGGCCGTGACACCAAGGAGAACATCCACCGCAACTTCGGCATGCCGCACCCCGAGGGCTACCGCAAGGCGCTGCGCCTCATGAAGCTCGCCGAGAAGTTCCACGTGCCGGTGCTCACCTTCATCGACACGCCGGGCGCCTGGGCCGGACTAGGGGCCGAGGAGCGCGGTCAGTCCGAGGCCATCGCGCGCAACCTGTTCTCCATGAGCGAACTGCAGGTGCCGGTCATTGCCACGGTCATCGGCGAAGGCGGCTCGGGTGGGGCGCTCGCGCTGGGCGTTGCCGACCGGATCCTGATGTTCGAGCACTCCGTGTACTCGGTGATCACCATCGAGGGATGCGCAGCCATCCTGTGGAAGGACGGCAAGAACCCAGAGATGCGCGAACGCGCCGCCAGCGCCCTGCGCATCACCGCCCCGGAGCTGCTGGAGCTGGGCATCATCGACGAGATCCTGCCGGAGCCGCTGGGCGGCGCGCATGCCGATCACGCGGCCACCGCGGCCACGCTGCACGAGCGCCTTGTCCACCACCTCGACGAGCTGCGCAAGTACAAACCGGAAAAACTGGTACGCCGCCGTCGCGAGAAGTTCCTGCGCATGGGGCAGTTTGAGGAGTAGCGTGGAGCATCTCATCGAAGTCGCATTCAAGGGCAATCGCCGCGAGTTCTTCCGCTGGTCGTTCGAGGCGCCGCCGCCGGTGCGGGCAGCCATCATCGTCGACACGGAGCGCGGGGAGGACCTGGGGCGCGTGCACTCGACCGGCGAGCTGGCGGAACGTCGCAAGGCGGGCACTACCCACGGCAAGGAGCAGCAACAGCCGCTCCGTACCGCGCTCCGCCTCGCGTCCGGCGACGACGTCGCCCGGGCCGGGGTGCTGCGCGAGGAAGAGGAAATGGCGCGACGTCTCGCCGTGCAGAAGGCGCGCGCCCTCAACCTGCAAATGAAGGTCTCCGACGCCGAGTGGCAGTGGGACCGGCGGCGGCTGACGTTCTTCTTCACCGCCGAAGAGCGGGTCGACTTCCGTTCGCTCGTGCGCCAGCTCGAAGCCGAGTTCGGCGTGCGGGTGCAGATGTGGCACATCGGTCCCCGCGACGAGGCCAAGCGGCTGGACGGCGTGGGCCACTGCGGCCGGCAGCTCTGCTCGTCGACGTGGCTCCCCGAGCTGCTCCCGGTCAAGACCTCGCTCGCCAAGGACCAACGGCTCTCCACGATTACCCCCACGCAGATTTCCGGCGCGTGCGGGCGGCTCATGTGTTGCCTGCGCTACGAACACGACTTTTATGTGCAGGCGCGCAAGCGGTTTCCCAAGCAAGGCAAGATCGTACAGCTGCTCGAGGGCGAAGAGAAGATCGAGAGCACCGACATTTTCCGTGACCTCGTGACGCTGAGGAACCCCGCGGGCGACCTGCGCACCATTCCGCTCGCGCATTTCAAGCGCGAACTCGCCGGTGAGGCGGTCCCGGTGGATGACGTGCACGAGGACGAGGGCGAGGAACCCGCCGAGGAACGCGCGACGCCCAAGGCTCCCTCGCGCGAGCACAGAGTCCAGGTGCAGCGCGCCCAGTCGCCGGTGGCGACCGACGCGCGCCAGTCGGCGACCCAGCCGGCGGCACGGCCGGCGCGCAGCCGGGGCGAGAGTCGCCGCGATCCCCGAAGCGGTCGCGACAAGCAGACCGCGCCGCCGGCGGCTGCCGCGCAACCCGCCACGACTGCACAGACGGCGCAGCCCGCCGTTCCCAGGCCTGCCGCGCCGACGGTGCCTGCAGTGCCACCAAGGCTCGTCCAGCCGCCAGTAGTCCCTGCTCCGCCAACCGCGAAGCCTTCAGTTCCGAGGCCGGCAACTGCCGCCCCTGCGGCGGCGGCCGACGACGAGACGCCGGGCACGCCCGGCGCTTCGGAGACCGCAAGCCAGCCGGACGGCGGCTCCGATGGCGAACTCCGCCGCGGCCGACGCCGTCGCGGACGCCGTGGGGGACGTCGCCATCGCGGCGACGGCAATCATGGCACCGACGGAGGCGCCCCCAATGCGCCGACGCACAACCCTAACGACTGACCTGTGCCCCGATTTTTTCTCACCACGGCGATCGACTACGCCAACGGCGACCCGCACCTCGGGCACGCGCTCGAGAAGATCGGCGCCGACGCCATTGCCCGGTATCACCGGCAACTCGGCTACGACGTCCACTTCCTCATCGGCATGGACGAGCACGGCCAGAAAGTTGCCCAGACCGCCGAGAAGGAGGGCGTGCCGCCGCAGGAGTTCGTCAACGACATTGCCGCGCACTTCCTGGCCATGTGGACCCGGCTCGGCATTTCGAACGACCAGTTCATCCGCACCACGGCCCCGGGGCACAAGGCCGGCGTCGTGCGGCTCATCGAGCAGGTCTTTGCCGCGGACGCCGCACTCCCCGAGAACGAGCGCAACTTCTACGAGCGGTCGTACACCGGCATGTATTGCGTGGGCTGCGAAAGCTTCAAGCAGCCCGCGGACATCGTCGACGGGATGTGCGCACTGCACACCACGCGCACGATCGAGGAAGTCACCGAGCACAACTGGTTCTTTCGCCTCTCCGCGTACACGGGTCGCCTGAAGGCGCTGTTCGACGCGAATCCCGGATTCCTGGAACCCGAGAGCCGGCGCAACGAGATCCTGCAACTGCTCGAGCAGGGGCTCGACGACATCTCGGCCAGCCGCGCCCGCTTCGACTGGGGCGTGCCGTTTCCACGGACGTTGTCGAACGGCGAGACGCAGACGACGTACGTCTGGTTCGACGCACTGCCCAACTACTGGACCGCGCGTTTCTTCCCCGGGTTCGAGGACAAGGCCGCGTGGCCCGCCGACCTGCACATCATCGGCAAGGACATCACGCGCTTCCACAGCGTCATCTGGCCGGCCATGCTCATGGCCGCCGGCGAGCCGCTTCCCACCCAGGTCTGGGCGCACGGATTCATTTCGCTGGGCGGAGAGCGCTTCTCCAAGTCGGCTGGCGTGAAGCTCGAACTATCCGAGGCCATCGACCGCTACGGCGTGGACGCCTTTCGGTACTACCTGCTCAGCGAGGTGCCCTTCGACGGCGACGGCAACTTTTCGTGGGAGCGGTTCGAGGAGGTCTACAACGCGGACCTCGCAAATACGCTGGGCAACCTCGGTAGCCGGTCGATTGCGATGATCGAGAAGTACCGGGACGGCGTCGTCCCCACCGGCGCCCCCGAAGCGTCGCTCTGGGCCGCGCACACCGCCGACTTCGATCGGGCGAGAGCCGCCATCGACGGCGCCCGGCGGTATCGTCCGCACGAAGCACTCGGCGCCCTCCTCGATGCCACCCGGCGCACCAATGAGTTTATCCAGCGCACGCAGCCGTGGGTGCTCGCCAAGGATGACGCGAACGCGGCGCAACTCGACGAGGTGCTGCGGAGCCTGGCCGCTTCACTCGCGCACTTCACCGCCTGGTTCGCCCCCGTGATGCCCGGCAAGATGCAGACGCTCTGGGAGCAACTCGGCGGCACCGGCGACGTCACGAAGGTTCGCCTTGACCAGCCCATTGATTGCGGAGGCTGGAAGGTCACCAAGGGCATCCCGCTCTTTCCGAAGCCTGAGGCGGGCGAGAAGAAGGCGGAATAAGCGAGCGAACGACAGAGGACTCTGTCGTCTTCTGTCGTTCGCTAGTCCGTGATTTTCCCTGCCGGCATCACGAACGTCAGCGGATCCACCGGCTTGCCCCGCAGGTGGATCTCATAGTGCAGGTGCGACCCGGTGGTCAGTCCCGAGTTGCCCACCGCCGCGATCACCTCGCCGCGCGTCACCCGGTCGCCCACCGCCACCATCAGCCGCGAGGCGTGCGCATAGCGCGTCACGATGCCGTTGCCGTGATCGATCTCCACCGACAGCCCGTAGCCGCTCTCCCGCCCCGCCGAGATCACGCGACCGGCTGCGGGCGCCACGATGGGAGCCCCCATCGGGGCCACCACGTCGATCCCCTCGTGCGCACGTGAGGTGTGCAGGATCGGATGGAACCGGCTGCGCGAAAACTGGCTGACCAGCCATCCCGCCGTCGGCATGATCGATGGCGTGCTCTCCAGCCGTTCCACGTTGCGCTGCAGCGTGTCGCTCACCGCGCGGAAGCTCGCCGATAACTGCGTGGCCCGCTGGATCATCCGGTCCAGGTCCGGTCGCACACTGCCAAACCCGAGGCGCCCGAGAAATGGCTTGGTGGCAAAGCGCTGCGGCCGGTCCGGGGTCCCCACTGGCAGCGCGCGACCCTCGACGGTGTAGCCCGTGGCCGCTTCCTTCGCCGCCATCTCGCCGGTGGAATCGGGCTCGATCCCCGCCAACGTGCGAATCCTGACGTCTTGCCGTTCGATCGACGAGATGGTGTCGAGCAGGGTACGCAACCGCGCATCGATGGTGGCCAGGTCGGTCTTGAGCCGCGCGTTTTCGCGGGCCGCCAGCCGCGCGGAGGGCGTTCCCCACGGCGTGAACAGCACCACCGTGGCCATCCCCACCAGCAGAACCACCCCCGCGCCCAAGGCGATCAGCGCGCGCACCCCTCGCTCACCGAGCTCATAGCTCCTTGGAGTCGATGTTCCG
>CANNKR010000190.1 GCA_947504615.1 Gemmatimonadota bacterium
ACGGCCGATGGCTGGCTTGGGACGGGCGCCATACTCAACCGGATCAACTTCGGCCTCCTGCTGGCCAGCGGTCGCGTACCGGGAGCGAATCCGATGTCATTCCCTGGCGTCGAGACGATCCGGACCGCGCCGCGCGAGCGACAGGTGGACGCCGTCGTGGCGGCGTTCCTCGGCGGCGACGTTTCGACCGTGACGCGTTCCGTGTTATTGACCGGGAGGAATCCACTGCTGGAGCAGCAGGGTGCCATAGAGCCGGCGCCTCCTCCGCCCGATCCGATGCTGGCACCCGACGTTCCGGCCCGCGCTCGACCGCTTCGGCGCCCAGGGCAGGCCAGCGCGCAGGGGCAGTTGCCGGCGTTGAGCGGGCTTTCGCAGGTCATCGGCCTCGCGTTGGGGAGTCCGGAGTTCCAGCGGCGGTAGTTCCACCGGCGACTCACCGTCCGCGTCACATCCGTCGCCCGCACGCGCTCCGCGCACCAAGCACCCTTCACTCTCCGTCTCATGCAACGTCGTGTCTTCGTGCGGAACTCTGCCTTCGCCCTCGTCACGATGGGGCTCAGTCCGTCGTTTCTCCAACGCACGGCGTTTGCGATGCCGCGGCCAGCAGCCGCCAAGGGGAAGGTGCTCATCTGCCTGTTCCAGCGCGGCGCGGCCGATGCGCTGAACGTGCTGGTGCCGCACGGCGATCGCTCGTACTACCAGCTGCGCTCGAGCATCGCGATCGCGCCACCGTCGCGGACGGCGGGCACGGCGGGCGCCATCGACCTCGACGGATTCTTTGGCCTGCACCCGGCGCTCGCGCCGCTCAAGCCGCTGTGGGACCGCGGCCTGCTCGCACCGATTCACGCCGTGGGAAGCCCGAGCGCGACGCGCTCGCACTTCGACGCGCAGGACTACATGGAGAGTGCGACGCCCGACAACAAGGGGACGACCGACGGCTGGCTCAATCGGTATCTCGCCACCTCGGGAACCTGCGAGCAGTGCACGAGGACGCCGTTTCGCGCAGTGGCGATGACTCCGCAAACCCCACGCGTGCTGCAGGGGAGCGCCCCAGTGGTGGCCATGAGTTCGGTGGCCGAGTTCAGTGTGCGCAGCGGCGGCACGCAGGCGGCGCAGTTGGAAGCGTTGTACCGCACCGGCTCGGCCGACCTGATCCACGGTACCGGCGCCGAGATGTTCGAGGCGGTGAAGATGCTGCGCGCGGCCGACCCGCAGCGGTATCAGCCGGAGCATGACGCGGCGTACCCCACGTCGCAGTTCGGCCAGCGGCTGCGATCGATTTCACAGTTGATCAAGGCCGGCGTCGGGCTGGAAGTCGCCTTTGCGGACATTGGCGGCTGGGACACGCACGTCAATCAGGGCGGGGCCACGGGCCAACTCGCACAACGGCTCGGCGACTTTGGCGCATCGATTGCTGCGCTGGTGGCCGACCTCGGCGACCGCATGGAAGACGTGCTGATCGTGACGATGTCGGAGTTTGGCCGGATGGCCCGGCAGAACGGCAGCGGAGGCACCGATCACGGTCATGCGGGGGCAATGTTCGTGCTTGGGGGCGGTGCAAAGGGCGGCAGGGTGCATGGGCAGTGGCCGGGGCTCGCCCCCGAGCAGTTGTACGAAGGGAGAGACCTGGCGCTGACCACCGATTTCCGCGCCCTGTTTGCGGAGGTGGCGTCCAAGCACCTTGGCGCGACCAATCTCGGTGCGTTGTTCCCAGGGTACGCGCCCGGGGTGTTGCCGGGGGTTCTCGGGTAACAGGGTTCTACTGCGTGCTGCGATCCGATAAATTCCGCACACATGCACACACTTCGATTGCTCGCCCTCGCCGCATTGACGTGTGGTGGACAGGCGTTTGCCCAGGCCCGCGCTCCCAACGAGCACGGCAAGATTCCCGTGCTCGAGTACCACCTGATCACCGAGTCGGACAGCCGCTGGGGGCGTTCATACGAGGGGCTCCGGCGCGACCTCGAGCTGCTGTATGGACGCGGGTACCGACCCATTTCGGTGTCGCAGCTGGTGGACGGCAAGATCGACATTCCGGCAGGAACGTCGCCGGTGGTGTTCACATTCGACGACTCGTCGCCCGGGCAGTTTCGCTACCTCGAGAAGGGCGGCGCCCTGGAGGTCGACCCACACAGTGCCGTGGGCGTATGGCTCGCGTTCAGCAAGGCGCACCCCGACTGGGGGAAACGCGCCACGTTCTGCGTGCTGCCGGCGGCGGCGTCCGGCCACGCCTTCTTCGGCGACAAGGGGATCGACGGCCAGAAGACCGAGTGGCGCTTCCCCAAGCTTCGCTTTCTGGTAGCGCAGGGCTTCGAACTCTGCAATCACACGCTGTGGCATGCGAAGTTGAACAAGTACGGGGATGCGATGGTGCAGGAACAGATTGCGCGCGGCGCGCTGGCGATCGACTCGGCCGTGGCCGGCTACAAGGTGCGCACGTTCTCGTTGCCGCAGGGCCTTTGGCCGAAGAACCGCGCGCTGGCGCGGGAAGGCCAGTGGACCGAACCACGCAGCGGCCGGGTGGTGCGGTACAAGTTCGACGCTGTCCTCAACGTCACCGGACCACCGGCACTCAGTCCGCACGACCCGGCGTTCAACGCAGGCTCCATTCCGCGCATTCAGGTCATCGGCGACAACCTGGCAGGCTGGCTCACCAAGGTGGAGCCGTCGCGCTACGTGTCTGATGGGAATCCACGCGCCGTGGCGGTCCCCCGATAGCTCAAGCTCCGGGCGCCAACGCCCGATACGTTCAGGAAGACCGGGGCACGGACGCCTCGCGAGCCGGAGCCGTTACGGATGGCACCCAGAATCCTGATTGTCGACAACGAGCCGGCCATTGGCCTCGCCCTCACACGCCTGCTGGAGGTGCGTGGGGCGATGCACGCCGTCGTGGCGCATTCCGCTGACGAAGCGGAAGCGGAGATTGCCCGCGGCTCGGTGGACGCCATGCTCCTGGATTATCACCTGCCGGGGATGCGTGGCGACGCGTTCTACTATCGGGCGTGCGAACTGCAACCGTCGATCGCCCGCCGCACCGTCTTCATCACTGGTGATCTCTCTGCCAGGGCAAACGACGCGATCACGTCAACCGGGTGCTCCGTCCTGTTGAAGCCCTTCGCCATATCGGTCCTGATTGCCGAGTTGTATCGCGTCATCGGCGCGACCGAAGCGCAGTCATGGCCTGATCGAGCGCCTGCGCCTGTTGCGGATGTTTGGCGGTGCGCCTGAGCTCGGCAAAGGTGTCGAGCGCGAGCTTGAGCGCGACGGGGTCATCTTCAGCGGCCCCGACGCTCGCGGCGTTGTCGGCGAGATTCGCCTTGGCGAGTTCGTCCTCGGGAAAACGCTCGGTCACCTGGAGCCAGCGGTGCATCCGGCCACGCGGCTCGGTGTCGGTGAGCGCCCAGAGGTGCCAGGCCCCGCGATGTGATGGATCTGCGGTCAGCGCGCGGGCGGCGAGTTCACCGACCACATCCGGGCCGCGACCAGTGAGCCAGTAGGCATTGGCCAGCCGGACGAGCGCCCGGGCATGGTTGGGTTCGCGGTCGACCACGACTTCCATGAGGGGGCCGAGTACCTCGGGTATGTCGGCGTGCGCGTCCGCCGCCGCGAACAGGTCGTCGGTAGCGGTGCGCTCGGCAAAGGCCGCGAGTTCCTCGAGCAGTTCAGGAAGGTTCGCCTGCTGCCGATACTTTTCGGTGATGGACGCGAGCTGCGACAGCGCCCTGCTGGGTGGCGTGTTCATAATGTGAAATCTACCCTGGACTTCCGCCTGACGGTGGTCCGTCGGTGTGCCATGACCCCCTCGACGCGTCACGAAATCAATAACGTGCTGGCCGCCCTGATGGCGGAGGCGCAGTTGCTCCAAATGGAGTCCCTGCCACCTGACGTGGTTGGCGGGGTCGATCGCGTGGTCTCGCACACCCGTCGCCTGCGCGACCTCCTGCGTACCGATCGGTCCCCCGCCCCGGAACTACCGGCGGAATAGTTCGCTCGAGGATCCCTTGGAATCCGTTCCGTTGCACATGGCCAGCCAGTGGTTTGAGCAAGTCGTGTGAGGGTTGCGCGAACTGACTACGCACGCCATACTCAACGCTAGCTGGAGGGTGCCTTGCGCCCCCCCGGCAAGAGCACCCCTCCGCCTCCGTCGCGTTCACGCGGCGAGCGACTCCGGCGCCGAGCGTCGCGAGTGACGGTGCTTCCGTTCGATCCCGCTGGGCTTCGTGGGGTTCCGTGGCCTGGAGTACCGAGGCGCCGTGTGTGCCCCGTTTCGTCCGTTTACAACGTATCAGTAGCCGGTTGACGCGCCTGAGGCGCGTTCGGTTCGCGGAGACAGCGAACCTTGGTCCCGCTCGAAGCAGTCGGAGCGCTCACTCCTTGCACAGACGACCCGCAACGCTGCGGTTCGCGCCCCGCATCTTGATTCACCACATCCATCAACACGCATGACCGAAAATCGTCGTCCTCGCCGTCGCGGGCGTCCTGCGCGCACGAAGGGGCAGACCGCCCCCGAGTCCGCGGAGTCCACGTCCGCCGAGCCTACATCCAACGAGCCCGATCCGTACCTCGATTCGGCCTCGGCTGAAGCACCAGCGGCAGCACCCACCCCGGCGTCCCAAATGAACGGGTCCGACGCTCCCCAGGCCTCGTCGGCCGGTGAGAGCGCATCCATCAATCAGGACGACAGCAGGCCTGCCGACTCGAACGGCGGCGGCCGTCAGGGATCGGACAGCCGTCGTGAAGGCCGCGAGGCCCGAGAGGGGCGTGAAGGGCGTTTTGGTCGGCGCGGACGCCGGCACCGCGGGCGCAACCGTGGTGGAGAGCCGGGTGTGCAGGGTGGTGGTGGCAGTGCAACGAGCGCTCCGCCGCAGCCTATTGTTGCCGATGGGGATACGATTGGCTGGTATGATCCCGCCCGCGATGCCGGGTTCATTCGGCGTCCCGGCGCGAGCTACCTCGAAGATCCGACCGATGCGTTCGTTCCGGGCTTTCTTGCCAAGGCGCACGGCCTGCGCAAGTCCGACGAAGTGAAGTGCACCACCGGGCGTGATCACCGGGGCCGCCTGACGGCGGTGGACATTCTCTCGGTCAACGGCCGCGATCCGGCGGATGCGGCACGCCGCGCCGACTTTGCCTCGCTCACGGCCAGTTATCCCGAGCGGAAGCTGACGCTCGAAACCGGACGTCCGGCCAAGGGCGGTCCGGAACTGACGCGTCGCGCCATCGACCTCATCGCGCCGATCGGATACGGTCAGCGCGCCCTGATCGTCGCGCCGGCGCGCGCGGGCAAGACGATGCTGCTGCAGGCGATCACCGAAGGGGTGGCGCTGATGCACCCTGAGGCGACGCTGCTGATCCTGCTGGTGGACGAACGCCCCGAGGAAGTGAGCGAGGCGATTTCGTGGGGGGTCGGCGAGGTGATTGCGTCGTCGTTCGACCAGCCGGCGCGCCGGCACGTTGAAGTGACCGAGATGGTGCTCGAGCGTGCGCGACGCCTGGTGGAGCTGGGACGCGACGTGGTGATCGTGCTCGACTCGCTCACCCGGATGGCCCGCGCGCACAACACGGCGGAGCGCGGGACGGGACGCACGATGTCGGGCGGCCTCGACACGTCGGCCATGGCCAAGCCGAAGGCCTTTTTCGGGTCGGCGCGCAACATCGCGCCCGAGCACGGCGGCGGCTCGCTGACGATCATCGCCACCGCGCTGGTCGAGACCGGTTCGCGCATGGACGACGTGATCTTCGAGGAGTTCAAGGGGACGGGCAACTGCGAAATCAAGCTCGACCGGTCGCTGTCGGAGAAGCGGATCTTTCCGGCGTTCGACGTGGCCAGCTCGGGGACGCGCCGCGAGGAGAAGCTCTACAAGGCCGGCCAGCTCGATGCCATTTACACACTGCGGCGCGGCTTGCAGCAGATGCCGCCGCAGGCGGGCATGGAGTGGCTGATCAAGCGGATTGCGAGCACGGCCAACAACGACGCGCTGCTCGGCGGGCTCTAGGACCACCGCCGACAGTGCATCGTGCGGTGGTCTGACCGACGGCGCAGCGGATCCGCCGTACCGTTCAGGGCGACACCCCCACCACAGGGCAGACGGGTTTTAGCCTCATGAGTCCAGACCACGACGAAAGCACCGCGTACCGGCCGGCCGAGCGGGTGGTACCATGGCTGATCGGGACGGCCGCGATCACGCTGACGCTCACGTTGGCCTGCGTGCTCTTGGTGTCGAACTACTTCAACTATACGGGGGAGTCGGTCACCCTCGGATCGCTCCTCCGGATCGCCGCCGGCAAGCCGTATGTCGGGCCGCTCGACTCCATACCAATCCAATACAACCCCTACAGCCCGTATCT
>CANNKR010000191.1 GCA_947504615.1 Gemmatimonadota bacterium
CGCGGCTCTCCGCGGCGGTGCGCGAGGTGCTCGCGGCCGTCGGATCACAGCACGATACCCCGCCACGCGTGCTCGACGTGGGAGCCGGCACCGGCAACCTGACCGCGCACTTTCTCGCGGCGGGCGCCACCGTGGTGGCGGCTGACGTGTCCCCGGAGTGCCTTCGTGTCGTGCGGGAAAAGTTCGCCCACACGGGCCGCCTGACGACGCAGTTGCTTGACGGACGCACGCTATCGGGGCTCGCTGACGGCACGTTTGATGTCGTCGCCTGCTATTCGGTGCTCCACCACGTGCCCGATTATCTCGCGTTGGTCGCCGACATGGGTCGGGTGACGCGCCCCGGCGGCGTCGTGTACCTCGACCACGAGCGGCACGATGCGTCGTGGCTGCCGGATCCGGCACGTGACCAGTTCATCGCCGAGGCCGTGGTGTGGCCGGCCAAGCGGTGGACGCGGTTCATCAAGCCGCGCAACTACTGGAACCGCATCCGGCCGCTGCTCCAGTGGCAGCGCTGGATGAACCCCCGCTGGATGCCGGAGGGCGATCTGCATATTTGGCCCGAGGACCACATCGAGTGGGCCCTCGTGGAACGCCAAATGCTCGAAGCCGGAGTTCGTCGCGAAGCCGTGCATGACTACCTCCTCCACGAGGCGCGCTACGAGCGGGACGCCTGGGAGCGCTGGCGTGACCGCCTGACCGACTACCGCATGTGGATGGGGCGCAAGCCGTGAGCGTGAAACACGGCCCCGTTCGTGTCGCCATGCCGTGCACCGGACTTGGGCGGCAGCATCGCGGCTTCGAGGCGTTCACGCGCGAGGCGTACGCCGCGCTACGCGGTGCCGGCGGTATCGATCTTCGCGTCTATGGCGGTGGCGGCGAGGTGGGCGATGGCGAACGGCGCGTCTGGAATTTGCCGCGCGACTCTGCGGCTGGTCTTGGCGTGGCTCGGCTGATGGGACGCGGGCCCTACTTCGTCGAGCAGGCTACGTTCTTCGCCGGCTTTCTGCCGCACCTGATCACGTGGCGGCCGCGGCTGATCTACTTCGCCGACCTGAACTTCGGGAACGCCCTGTGGCATTGGCGGCAGTTCAGCGGTCAAGACTTCACGCTGCTGTACTACAATGGCGGGCCGACCACGCGTCCATTCACGCGCTGTGACCTCGTGCAACAGGTGACACCGGCGCACTACGCGGACGCCGTGGCTCGCGGAGAGTCGGTGTCGCGCATGTTCGTGCTTCCGCATGGCTTCACCGTGCCGGTGACGCTCCGAACACGCGATGCCGCTCGAACGGCCGCAACCCGCGTTGCATTTGGTGTTCCCGCGGGCACGCGTATGCTGCTGTCCGTGGGAATGCTTGGGCCGACGCTCAAGCGGATGGATGCCCTGGTGGATGCAGTGGCCGCTATGGAAGACCGTCCGCATCTGGTGTTGCTCGGCCAGGAGACGGCCGAGACGCCCGCACTGAGGGCACGCGCCCGGGAGTTGCTTGGCGATGGTGTCTGGCTGGGCACGTGGCCGCGGGAGCGGATGCCCGACGCGTACGAGGCAGCGGACGCCTTTGCATTGCTGTCGCTGGACGAAGGGTTCGGCCTGGCGTACGTGGAGGCGCTGGCCGCCGGGCTTCCGTGCGTGGTGCATGACAATCCCAACACACGCTACATCCTTGGTGAACACGCGTATTCTGGTGATACGACGATGCGCTCCGAGACCGTTGTACTCCTCACGCGCGCGCTGGGCGAAGCTCCGGACGAGGGGCGTCGGGCCATCAGACATGACTGGGTGCGAGAGCACTTCAGCTGGGACGTGCTGGCTCCCCAGTACGTGGACATGTTGCTGGCCTGCGCAGTCGGCACCCGGCCAACCCAGGGCGGCACATGACCGGCGCGCCCATATGGTCCGTGGTAATCCCCACGAAAGACCGTTCGCGCGAACTCGCGGCGTGCCTGCGGCGGCTGGCGCCGGGTGAGCAAACGTTGAACGCCGTCGAATACGAAGTCGTCGTGTCTGACGATGGCGACTTCGCCGCCACCGACGCGATGCTTCGGTCTGCATTTCCATGGGTGCGCCACGTGCGCGGCCCGCGGCGCGGACCGGCTGCCAATCGCAATGCCGGCGCGCGCGCTGCGCGCGGCGCGTGGATCGTCTTTGCCGATGATGACGTCGTGCCGTCGACCGAATGGCTGGCGGCTTATGCCGCCGCGTCCGATGGCTACCAGGTGCTCGAAGGGCGCACGACCTGCGAGGCAGGACTCCGGTCACCGCGCGTCCACGCCCCGGAAAACAATGCCGGTGGCGCGTTGTGGTCGTGCAACTTCGCCATCCTGCATGCGCTCTTCGACGCCACCGGCGGTTTCGATGAGGGCTTCGTCTTTCCTCACATGGAAGACGCCGATCTTCGTGAGCGCCTGCGCGCCGCCGGCCACGCCATGGGCTGGGTCAGCGAAGCGCGCGTGGATCATCCGCCGCGCCGTCATCCGCCTGGGTCACGCATGGGTGCGTATCGCGAAGCCGAGGTGCGTTTTCTATACAAGCATGGCGCCCCGCGTCCCGTGCGCTGGCGACTGTTGCGAAGCATAGCGCTCGACCGGATGGTGAACATTCGGGTGCGCCCCAAGGGCCTGGATTCGATGCTGGCGCTTTGGGCGTTGGCTGCCGAACTCTGGCACGTGGCGCGACATGCTGCCTCCTGGGAGCGACGGTACGTACTGGAGTTCCCGACGGAGCGTGGCGCGTGACCGCAGGCGTGACGCCACGCATGGCACCGCGCGTGAGCGTACTCGTCCCGAGCTTCCGGCGCCCGGAAGCGCTACAGCAATGCCTTGCGGCACTGGCTGCCCAGACTCAGCGTCCAGATGAGGTGGTCGTCGGCGTGCGCACCGGCGATGCCGCTACCCTCGCCGTGGTCGAGGCAGCGCGCGCCGCTGGGCTGCCGGTCGCGGCGGCGTGCACGTCTCAAGCCGGCGTGATCGCTGCCATGCAGGCGGCGCTCGACGCCACGACGGGTGACATCGTTGCGCTCACGGATGACGATGCGCGGCCGCGTGCCGACTGGATTTCCGGCCTGCTGGCGCACTTCGCCGCCGCGTCCGACATCGGCGGCGTGGGCGGGCGCGACTGGCAACCGTTGGAACGCGGCAACGCCGCGCGCGTCGGCATAGTGCAGTGGTTCGGCCGCGTCATCGGCAATCATCACCTGGGCCACGGCCCGGCGCGGGACGTCGACGTGCTCAAGGGCGCCAACTGCGCGTTCCGTGCGTCGCTGCTGCGTGCCGTCGGGTTTGACGCGCGACTGCACGGCGCCGGCGCCCAGATGTATTGGGAACTCGGAGTCTGCCTGCCCTTGCGACGAATCGGCTGGCGGCTTGTCTATGACCCTGTAGTGGCTGTCGACCACGACGTTGCGCCGCGTCATGACGCCGACACGCTCCACCGTGGTGTCTTCGCGGCGACCCCGCTGCACGACGCCGTGCACAACGAGACCGTGGAGCTGCTCGAAGGACGCAGCCTGCCGTCGCGCGCCGTCTTCATGATCTGGGCACTGCTGGTCGGCACCGTCGAGGGCCCCGGGCTCGTGCAATGCGTCCGCCGTTTGCTGCACGGCGATCCGGTGGCGGTCCGTGCGTGGCGCGCGGCCCTCGGCGGACGTCTGGCGGGCGCCGCTACGATCCGCCGTTCGCCGCGCTGCCTGACGATTCCGCGCCCGGAAGGAAAGTGACCGTGTTGCATTCCGCTGGCCGCGGTCGTGGCCCAATGTTGTGGTATCCATGAATTTCTCCCTCGCCTTCATCGCGCACGAGGTGCACCGGCACGGCGGGCAGGAGCGCGCAGCGGCCGAGATCCTCGCGCGCGTGGCGCGCCGCGTGCCGGTCACGGTCATCGCGGCCCGGTGCGAGCTTCCCGACGCCCCGGTGCAGTGGAGCCGCGTGGCCCCGCCGATACGACCGCTCGTCCTTGGCTCATGGACTTTCGCGCGCGAGGCGGCCGGCGCCGTGCGCCGCGCCGGGTGCTCCATCTCCAACAGCATCGGCGCGGCGGCCTTTGACGCCGAGGTCGTCACGGCGCAGTACTGCCACGCCGCGTTCACCGCGCGCTTCGGCGGCCTGCGCGGCGGGAGCGCCATCGGCCGGGCCTGGCAGCGAACGGCGCAGCGGGTGTTCGTGCGTCAGGAGCGGCACGCGTACGGCTCGGCGCGCCTGCGGCGCGTCATCGCGGTGTCTCACGGCATCGCGCGCGAACTGCACGAGTATTACGGTGTGGCCGAGGAGCGCATTGCCGTGGTGCCGAACGGGGTTGATCACGCCGTGTTCCGTCCGGCGTCCGATGCGACAGTCAAGCTCGCGTTGCGCGAGCAGCTTGGGCTGCCCGGTTCGGCGTTCATCGCGCTCTTCTGCGGGGGCGACTGGGAGCGCAAGGGACTGCGCGACGCCATCGACGCGGTGGCCGGCTTGGAAGACACCCTGTTGTGCGTGGTGGGGCGTGGTGACGAGGCGTCGATGCGCGAGCACGCGGCGCGACGCGGCGCATCCGCGCAGGTGCGGTTCACCGGCAAGACCACCACACCGGAACAATGGTATGCCGCCGCCGATGTGCTGGTGCATCCGTCGCGTTACGAGGCGTTCTCGCTGGTGGTCCTCGAGGCGGCGGCGGCGGGACTGCCCATCATCGCGCATGCCATCAACGGCACCGAGGAACTGGTGGCGCCGGGGGAAAACGGCTTTCTCACCGACTTTGGCGGCGCGGCAATGCGCGAAGCGCTCGTGAGGCTTCGGGACGATTCTCCGCGTCGCGCCTTGATGTCAGCGTCAGCGCTCGCGCGCTCGCACCGTTATGGCTGGGACCGCGTCGCCGACGAATATTTCAACGTCCTGTCCGAGGCGGCGCAATGATCGCGCGGCGGCGCTGACCGATGTGTGCCATTTGCGGCATCGTCCGGCCCGGGGCTGGCGGCGATCGCGATCGCGTGGAGCGCGCCACGGCGTGCATGGTGCATCGTGGCCCGGACGATGGCGGCGTATGGCCCGGGGACGGCATCTGCCTGGGCGCGCGTCGGCTGGCCATCATCGACCGCTCGGCGGCCGGGCACCAGCCCATGACCAGCGACGATGCGCAGCACGTCATCGTGTTCAACGGCGAGATCTACAACTTCCAGCGGCTGCGCGCCGAACTCGAACCGACGTGCCGGTTCGTCGGGCACTCGGACACCGAGGTGCTGCTGCACGGCGTGCGCACGTGGGGATTTGAAGGGACGGTGCGGCGCGCCCATGGACAGTTCGCGCTGGCCGTGTGGGACGTCGCGGCGCACACCCTGCGCATGGCCCGCGATCGGGCAGGGAAGAAGCCGCTGTTCTATGCGCACGACGGGGAGTCCTTTGCGTTCGCGTCCACGCTGAATGCGGTGCTCGAGCTCCTGCCGCAGCGCCCTCAGGTCGATCCCCGCGCCATCGATGCGTACCTGACGTACCAGGCGGTGCCGGCGCCGTTGTCGGTGTGGAAGGGAGTGAAGGCGTTGCCTCCCGCACACTGGCTGTCGTTCGACGCGCGCTCCGGGCGCTGCGACGTCACGCGCTATTGGGATGTGTCGTACGCCGCCAAGACATCGATGGACGAGCCCGAGGTGCTGGCTGAAGTCGAGCGGATCGCGCGTCGCGCCGTACGCGACCGGCTCGTCGCTGACCGCACCGTCGGCATCTTCCTGTCGGGCGGCGTGGACTCCTCGCTCATCACTGCGCTGGCCGCAGAGGAAAGTGCGACGCCCATCGAGGCGGTCGCCGTGGGCTTCGATGATCCCGAGTTCGACGAGCGCCCGTTCGCGCGTAGGGTGGCCAGTCACCTCGGCGTGACGCTGCACGAACGCGTGCTGCGCCCCGACGTCGTGAATGAACTCCCGGGAATCGTCTGGCACTACGGGCAGCCGCTGGCCGACGTGTCGATGGTGCCCAGCCACGATCTGTCGCGAGTGTCGCGCGACATCATGGTGGTGGCGCTGAATGGCGACGGGGGCGACGAACTGTTTGGCGGCTACACGCGGCCGATGGTCGCCCGGGCGGCGGAACGGTACCGGCGCCTGATGCCGGCGGCGCTACGCCGGGCCGCCGATGGAGTCCTGCACGAACGGATGTCGGGACCGCTGAAGAAGGCGACCTTGCTGGCACGCGCCGGGCGCGCTGCCGCCATCGACACCTTCACCTACGATCGCGGCTTCCGCGAGTATCGCGACGTGGCCTACACGCAGGAGTTTCTGGGCACGATCGGCGATACTGATCCCGACACCCTGTATCGTGACGTCTGGGCGCGCGCCGACGGCACCGACGACGTGGATCGCGCGCTCTA
>CANNKR010000192.1 GCA_947504615.1 Gemmatimonadota bacterium
ACCCCTTTAAAGTTGTTGTCGTTGCCGTGCTCCGTGGCCCTCCGTTACCTCCGGTCTCCGTGTTGAAAAGAGGGTGTTGAATTAACCGGACCAGCAGCAGTGCTAGTACCCCACCGCCTTCCCCGCGCTGCGCGGCTCGCGGACGCCAATCCACCCGCCCTTCACGCGCATGATGCCGTTCGCGTTCGCCAGCCCGCCCGCACGCTTCAGCGTGTGCCCGAAGGCCTTCAGCGAGTCCGAGACCGCCGGCGACAGCGCGCCGTCCTCGACCAACAGCTCGTCCGGCAGCGACTGATGGTGCAGGCGCGGCGCACGCATCGCGTCGCCCAGCGACATGTCGTGCTCAATCACGTTCAGGATTACCTGCGTCACCGTGGTGATGATGCGCGGGCCGCCCGCCGCCCCAACCACCAGCAGCGCCTTGCCGTCCCGGTCCATCACGATCGTCGGCGCCATGGCGCTCAGCATCCGCTTGCCCGGGACGATGGCGTTCGCCTCGCCCTGCACCAGCCCAAACATGTTCGGGCTCCCCGGCTGCGCCGCAAAGTCATCCATCTCGTTGTTCATGAAGAAACCGCCCTTCGGAATCCACACCCCCGACCCGTACCCGCCATTCAGCGTCGTCGTCGTGGACACCACATTGCCGCTGTTGTCGGCCACCGAGTAGTGCGTGGTGTGGTCGGGCTCCGCCCCCGACTTGAAGGCCGGCGTCTTGGTGGCGTGCGTGCGATCAATCGTGCCCGCCAGCTCCTTGGCGTACGCCTTGCTCGTCAGCTGCTCCAGCGGAACCTTCACGAACGCGGGGTCGCCCAGCTTGGCGTTGCGGTCGATGAACGACCGCCGGAACGCCTCGGCCAGCAGGTGCGTGTACGCCGCCGTGCCGTACTTCGGCAGCGGGCCGAACGTCTCCAGGATGTTCATCGTCTCGGTCATCGTAATGCCACCCGATGACGCCGGCGGCATCGTGTACAACGTGTAGCCGCGATACGTGCTCTTGATTGGCGTGCGCCATTCTGCCTTGTACCGCTTGAGATCCTCGTGCGTGATGATGCCGCCGCCGCGCTTCTCCTCGGCCACCAGCGCATCGGCCACTTCACCCTCGTAGAAGCCCGCCGGGCCCTTGGCCGCGATGAGTTCGAGCGTGTGCGCCAGTTCGGCCTGCACAAAGCGCGTCCCCGGCGCGGGCGCGTCGCCGCCCGGGTAGAACAGGTCCTTGCCGGCGAACTGCGAGAGCACGTTCTTGTTGCCGCGCAGCGAGCGGAACAGCGCGCTGTCCATCTCGAAGCCGTCCTTGGCCAGCCGGATCGCCGGCGCCATCACCTGCGCCAGCGTCATCGTGCCGTACTTGGCCAGCGCGTCAGCCATCCCCGCCACCGAGCCCGGCACTCCGCTGGCCAGATGCCCGAGGGTGCTCTTGTTGGTGAGCTTTCCCGTCGCCGGGTCCACGTACATGTCGCGCGACGCCGCCAACGGCGCCACTTCGCGGTAATCAATGGCTGCCGCGCGTCCATCGGCCATGTGGATGTTCATGAAGCCACCGCCGCCGATGTTGCCGGCGAACGGGTACGTGACGGCTAGCGCGAAGCCCGTGGCCACGGCGGCGTCTACCGCGTTGCCTCCCTGCTTCAGGATCTCTGCGCCCGCCTCGCTGGCCAGCCCGCTGTTGCTCGCCACCATGCCGTGCGCGCCAAACACGGGCTCGGCTTGCACCAGCCCCGTTTGTCCGCCGAGATAGGTGCCGATGTCCACCGTCGGCCGGGTGCCGCCGTGGCGGCACGAGGAGACGGCGATGGCGACAGGAACGAGCAGCAGCGCGAGGCGAAGGAGACGACGGGACATCGAGTGCTCCTGCAGGTGGGAATCGGGTTAGGTGCCGAGTCGGAGGCGCGCGCCAAATCGCAGCGTCGCCAGCTTGAGGCTCGCGTTGGAGAACGCGTTCGACGCGGTGCTCTTTTGCGTTTCGTGCTTCAAGGTGGACATGTCGTACATCGCGGTCAGCTCCAGACGGTCGCCCAGCGGCAGCGCTGCGCCGAGCGACAGACCGTAGGTGAAGTCGGTGTTCGGTGCCATGACGCCCAGTTGACTGCCATCGAGTCCCTGGAGGGCGCTCCACCGCGTGGCGCCGACGCTCAGTTCGGTGACCGAGTACATCCCGGGCCCGAACAGCGGCGCGACAATCCGGTAGCGCGCCATGGCCTGCTGGACCGTCACCTGGCCGCGGCACGCGCTGCATGCGCTCCCCGAGAATGTCAGCGGTACGATGGCCTGCGAGACCGACACGCCGATGGTCCGATCGCGCTGGCGGTAGTCGATGGCCAGCCGTATCGGCTTGGCCGCCTCCAGCCCCCAGTTGGCGCTGCTGGGACCGTCCGACACGTTGACGGCCCGCGTGTTCCCGGCGTCGATCCCCACCCACCACGAGGCGCCGCCGTAGCGCGCGGGCGCGCCGAATACCTGCGCTCCCGCCGGCTGGGCCAGGGCAAGGGCCATCACGAAGGTAGACAGGGCTCGCACGACCGATAACTTAGCACCAAGCAACGTCCCGCTCATAGTTGTCTTCCCCCAGACCGTTCCCGTCGTGCTCGATCCCCGAATCACCGAACGCCGCAATCCGCGCACGGCCGCCATCGACCTCGCCTCGCCGGCCGAGATCGTGGCCCTGATAAACGCCGAGGACGCGACTGTTCCAGCCGCCGTCGCCGCACAGGCCGACGCCATCGCCCAGGCCGTCTCAGTGGCCGAGCAGACCTTCCGCGCCGGTGGCCGGTTGTTCTACGCCGGTGCAGGAACATCCGGGCGACTCGGCGTGCTCGACGCCTCCGAGTGTCCTCCAACCTACGGCGTGGACCCCGAGATGGTGCAGGGCATCATCGCCGGTGGCATGGCGGCGCTGCTGCGCGCCCAGGAAGGGGCCGAGGATCGCCCGGACGGCGCGCGCGACGATCTCATCGCCGCCGGCGTGCGTGAGGGCGACTTTGTGGTTGGCATCGCCGCCAGTGGCACCACGCCGTACGTCCGCGCCGCGCTGCAGCACGCGCGCAGCGTTGGCGCGCATACGGCCATCGTGGCCTGCTCGCCGCCGCCAGCAGCCACGCTCGCCGCTGCCGATATCGCCATCGTGGTCATCGTCGGTCCCGAGGTCGTCACCGGCTCCACGCGGATGAAGGCAGGGACCGCCACCAAGCTGGTGCTCAACACCATTACCACCGGCGCGATGATCCGCCTGGGCAAGACGTACGGCAACCTGATGGTCGACCTGCAGTCGACCAACGTCAAGCTGACCGATCGCAGCGAACGCATTCTGCGCGAGGTCTGTGGCGTCACGCGCGAGGAAGCCCGCGCGCTGCTGGACGCGGCGGGTCAGCGCGTGAAGACGGCCATCGTCATGCAGAAGCTCGGCGTGGATTGCGCCGAGGCTGAGCGCCGCCTCGCCGAGCAGGGCGGGGTGATCCGCCGCGTCATTCCCGACGCACCGCCGCCGGTCACGGTGTGAGCCACGGCGTGCGTGACGGCGTTAGTGACGGCGTGAGCCACCCTGCGGGACGGCCGCTCGTTGTCGTCGGGTTGATGTCGGGCACCTCGCACGACGGCATCAGCGCCGCCGTGGTGCGCTTTCACCCCGGCGAGCGCGACGACCGTCCGATGCCGGAACTGCTCGCCTTCGTGCAGCAGTCGTATGACGATGCGTTCCGCGCGCGGCTGCTCGCCGCCATCGCGCAGCCGACCCACCCGGGCGCCTACACGCGCCTCGACTTCGAACTCGGCGATCGGCTGGGTGCCGCAGCGGTCAGCGCCATCGCCGAGAGCGGGCTCGCGCGCAGTGACATCGATGCCATTGCTTCGCATGGTCACACGGTGTGGCACGAGCCGCCGCACGCCACGTGGCAGTTCGGCCAGCCCGCCGCGATCGCCGAGCGCACCGGGCGTGCGGTCATTGCCGACTTCCGCACGCGCGATGTGGCCGCGGGCGGGCAGGGGGCGCCACTCGTGCCCATTGCCGATGCGCTGCTCTTTGCCGGTGGCGACTGGCGCGCGCTGCAGAACATCGGCGGCATCGGCAACGTGACCGTGGTGCCTCCGGGGGGCGGTGTGCCGGGGACGCGCGCGTTCGACACAGGGCCGGGTGTGGGCGTCGTGGACGCCGTCACGCGCGCCGTGCGCCCCGATCTTCCCTACGACGTGGACGGCGTGCTGGCCCTGCAGGGCACCGCGGTGCTCGAGGTGGTGGAGGCGCTGCTGTTGCACCCGTACTTCAGCGCGCCGCCGCCCAAGAGCACCGGTCGCGAGCTGTTCACTCCGTCGTACGTCGCCGATCTCGTGGCGTCGTGCCACGCCGCGCGCGCCGGGTGTAGCGACGCCGACCTCGTGGCCACCGCGGTGGAGCTGACCGCGCGCAGCATTGCGCTGGCGTACGATCGCTTCGTGCCCGAGCCCATTGGCGACGTCGTGATCTCCGGTGGCGGCGCACGCAATCCCGCGCTCGTGCAGCGCCTGGTCGCGCTGCTCGCGCCGCGCGCGGTGACGTCGTTCGACACGCTCTTCTTCGACGGAGACGCCAAGGAAGCCGTGGCGTTCGCCTTCCTGGGCTGGCTGCATCTGCGCGGACTGCCCGGCAACGTGCCCGCGGCCACCGGCGCGCTGGGGCCACGCGTGCTTGGCACGTACACGCCGGCCTGAATGCACGTATGAAGGAGCTGGGGCAGCACCTCATCGCGACGCTGGACTGGAGTCCCGAGTTTGGCTGGGCGGGCACGCGTGACGCCATCGACCGCGCGCTCGAGATTGGCGTGGGCGGCTTCCTGCTGCGTGGCGGGCCGCGCTACGAGGTGGCCCAGCTCACGCGCGCGCTCCACGCCAACTCGCCGGTGCCGCTGCTCGTGGCCGCCGACGTCGAACGCGGGGCGGGGGAACGCTTTCACGGCGCCGTATCGCTGCCCCCGGCCGCGGCGCTGGCGTCGCTGGGCGACTCTGACATCGTGCACCGCGCGGCGCGCGTCATTGCCCGCGATGCGCGCGAGTTGGGACTCAACTGGGCGCTCGGTCCCGTCTGCGATCTCGACCTCGACAACGGCAACCCGATCATCGGCACGCGGGGATTCGGCGATGACCCGCAGCGCGTCGGCGCACTCGGCGCGGAGTGGATCGACGCCTGCCAGCAGGAGAGCGTGCTCGCGTGCGCCAAGCACTTTCCCGGTCACGGCCGCACGCACGTCGACTCGCACCTCGAGTTGCCGGTGCAGGACGAAAGCCTCACCGAGTTGCTGGCCAGCGACCTCGTGCCGTTCCGCGCGGCGGTGGAGGCGGGGGTGGCGAGCATCATGATGGCACACGTGGCGTTCCCCGCGCTCGATCGCGCGCGCGTGCCGGCCACGCTCTCGGCGCCGACCATCGCCCTGTTGCGCGATGACCTTGGCTTCGACGGCCTGGTGGTCACCGATGCGCTCGACATGGCCGGCGTGCAGGGCGGCCACGATGAGAGCGAAGCGGCGGTGCGCGCGCTCGCGGCCGGGTGCGACCTGCTGCTCGCGCCGGCCGATCCCGTGCGCGTCATGCGCTCACTCGAGGCTGCGGTGGCCTCCGGTCGGCTGGATCTCGGCCAGCTCGAGATTTCGCGTCGTCGTCGCGACTGGTGGTCCACGTGGGGACGCTGGCTCCCCGATGGTCGCGGCCCCACGCTGGACGATCGCACGTGGGCCAAGCAGGTGGCCGATCAGGTGCTGCGCATCGAACGCGGTCGTGTGCCCTGGCTGCCGCCGCGCGTCGAGGTGGTGGTAGTGGACGACGATCCGGCGGGGAGCGCGCCGTCGCGCGCCCCGTTCATGCACGCCCTGCAAGCCCTCGGCCGGCAGGTGCACGCCGTCGAGCGCGCCACGCCGGAGGGCGAGGGGGCGCTGGTGATCGCCGTCTTCGCCGACGTGATGGCCGGCAAGGGACACGTGAGCCTCACGCCGCAGTCGCGCCTGACGGTGCGGCTGGCGGTGCAGGGGGCGCGCACGCTGAAGCGTGATACGCTGGTGGTGCTGTTCGGGCATCCCCGGCTGGCCGCGGAACTCCCCGATGCGGCGCACCTGCTGTGCGCGTGGTGCGGGGACCGGGGGATGCAGGAGGCGGCGGCTAGGGGACTATGTGCTTGAGGGCAAAGACAAGGACAAAGACAAAGACAAAAGAAGCTTTACGCTTTATGCTCTACGTAATACGCCGTCCGATTGGCGGGGCGCAGCGCAAGCCGGACGGCGAAAATCGTAAAACGTTTAACGTACAGCGTAAAGCCCATAGCTTCTCTTGCAGTTTCCCAGCCCCCTAAGGCTTTACCGCCCCCCCC
>CANNKR010000193.1 GCA_947504615.1 Gemmatimonadota bacterium
ATGGGACCGGGGATGGGACCGGACATGGGACCGGGGATGGGCCAGAGGATGGGTCCGGTGCAGGGACGTCCCCGTAACCAACAGCGTCCGCCGAATGGACCGCCGGTGCCGCCCGATGGGGATCTGATTCCGTAAGCAGTCGTCACTGATGCCAGCGTACCGCCGCCGTGAGCGTCCTGCTTGCGGCGGCGGTTCTGTGTTTTGGATAGGGCCTCGTCACGCTGCGCGAGTTGACGGACTGTCTCTTTGGGCGCAACGTTGAAGCAGGCGCGCATCGGTCGGTGGAGTGCGAGCCGTTTCGTCCGACCCGGGAGTGCCGGTGGGACAGCTTCGGACCCACGATGTACGCGTGCTGGTCATCGACGATCAGCTGCAGGTGCGTACTGCGGTGTGTGGCGTGCTGCGCGATCTGGGCGTTGACGACGTCGTCGAGGCCAGCAGCGCGCGTCAGGCACTGTCCTGCGTGACGGCCCCTGGGGCGCGGTTCGACCTGATCCTCTGCGATCTGCACATGCCCGAGCGAGACGGCATCGAGACGATCCGCGCGCTCGCTGCGCTTGGCGTCGAAGCCGCCGTCGTGATCATGAGCGTCGAGGCGGACCGCGTCATCGAAATCGCCGGCACCCTCGCCAGCCTGCAGGGGCTGCGCGTCCTCGGCACGATCCACAAGCCGGTGACGGCGGATAACCTCGCGTCCATCCTGGACCTTGTGTCGAGTGCGAAGCCGGTCGAACAAAGCAGTGTCGCCTCGGCGCCCGAGGGTGAAATCGGCGATGCATTCCTGCGACAAGAGCTCCAGCTGTTCTATCAACCCAAGATCGACCTGCGGTCGCGGCGAGTCGCGGGCGTGGAAGCGCTCATCCGCTGGAGGCACCCGACCCTTGGCCTCTTTCAGCCATCGGCGTTCATGCCGGCGCTGGAGCGCTCCGATGACCACTCCGCGCTCCTTACGGACTTTTCGCTGGCCGAGGCCATCGGGTTTGCGGGGCGAGTGAGGCGTGCGGGCCACGGGCTTGGGGTGGCCGTCAACCTGTCGGCACGCGCCTTCGAGCGGCTCGACCTGCCGGAGCACATCGAGATACTGGCCCGCGCGAGCGCCGTGCCCGCGGAGCGCATCACGCTGGAGATCACGGAGACGGAAGTCGCGCGCAACGTCGTGCGCATGGTGGACGTGGCGCTCCGCCTGCATCTCAAGGGGTTCCAGCTGGCGGTGGACGACTTCGGAATGGGCGAGTCGGGACTCGCCCAGCTCGAGCGGGTGCCCTTTACGGAGATCAAGATCGATCGTGAATTCGTCCACGGGTGTGCGAAGTCACACCTCAAGCGATCGGTCGTCGAAGCGAGCGTGGCGCTCGCCCTCACGCTCAAAATGACGTCGGTGGCCGAGGGGGTGCAGGAGCAGGATGACCTCGACGTGGTGGAGGCGTTGCAGTGTGACGTGATCCAGGGGTACTACTTTGCGCGGCCGATGAGCGAGGATGCTCTGCTGATCTGGCTGTCCAACTGGCGGACCAGGGATCAGGAGTCCGCGGCAGGTGGTCCCGCCCCTCGCTCACCGGGGCCGGCCCGTGAGTAACCACGCGGCGCTGATTCACCACCGCCATCACACGTCGGCCCGCGTGCCGCCGCGCGCCCTCGCGATCTCCATCGCGGCGCTCGTGATACCGGTCGTCACCGTCTACGAGTTGCCGGACTGGACGAGCAACGGCGGTGGGATGCTCATCTGGCTGACGGCCCTCATTCCGGCCTTCCTGCTCGCCTATTACCGCGGCCTGCAAGGGGTGGCGGTGGCGCTGGCCGGCGGCATGGCGGTGATCACGGCGACGCAGGTCAGCGTGGTCGTGTTCGAACTGGCGGACCCGAACTGGACGATGCTGCTGGCGATTGTCGCGGCCTATCTGGCCGTGTCGGTCGGCATTGCCGTGCTCGCGGAGGTGCTGCGCGCCGAGCGCCACGCGGCGGAGGAATTGGCGCTGATCGACCGGCTCACCGGCCTGCCGAATCGCCGCCACGTCGAGGATGCCCTGGAGCGCGAGTTCGCGGCGGCCGAGCGGGGGCGGGGGCTGACGGTCGTCATGTTCGACCTCGATCATTTCAAGCGCGTCAATGACGAGCAGGGCCATGCCTCGGGCGACATGACGCTCCAGCTCTTCGCGCGTGTGCTGACCGCGAACACCCGCAAGGAGAACATCTCGGGGCGGTTCGGCGGAGAGGAGTTCGTTTCCGTGTTGCGCGACACCGACACGGAATCGGCGGTCTTGTTTGCGCATCGCGTGCTCGACCAGCTGCGCGAGTCCCACCTGCGGTGGGGGGTGCAGACGGCGAGTGCCGGTGTCGTTCACTACGAGAAGGGGATGGGATCGTATGAAGTGCTCCTCGGAGAAGCCGACCGTGCGCTCTATCAGGCCAAGAACGGGGGACGCGACATGGTGTGCGTCGCGGTGCCGTACAAGCCCGTGGCAGCCGTTGCCGCGGTGCGGGCATCAGCAGGCGCTGCGGAATCTCCGCGCGAGGCGGTCGTGATGCCGCCGGTCGCCGCCCGCATCTGGATTGTCGACGACGACGCGGCGCTCCGCAGCCTGCTCAAGGAGATGCTTCTCGAGGACGGGCACGTGCTGTGGGACACGGGTGACGCCACCGAGGCCATCGCGCACTTTGCGGCAACCCCCGTGGCGGAGCGGCCCGATGTCATCCTCGCCGATGTGATGATGCCGGTGATGACCGGCATGCGGATGATCGATCAGATCGCCGCGATCAGCCCGTCCCTCAAGGTGATCTACATGTCGGGCTATGTGCAGAGCGTGATCGAATGGCCGGGGCCGCCCGGGGTGGTCGTCTCCTTCCTGGGCAAGCCGATCACGCTGGAGGCGCTCCTCACGGCGGTCCAGCGCGTCCTTCACACCGAGCCGCCGCGCCTGCCGGCGGTGCCTGGCTAGCCGCGCAGTACCTCGTTCACCGCGTCAAGGAGCGCCTGCGTCGGGAACGGCTTCGCCAGCGTCTTGCGCGCGCCGAGCTTGGCGGCGAGGTCCAGGTAGTCGTTGGCGTTCCCACGCCCGCCCCCCGACATCGCGATGATCGGCACGTCGGGTTTGAGCTTGCGCATCTCGATGATGGTCTCGAGTCCTTCCTTGTCGGGCATCACGAGATCGGTGACGACTACGTCGAAGTCGCCGGCGGTGAGCGCGGCCAGGGCGCCGTTGCCGTCGCCGGCCGTCGTCACCTCGTGGTGATCCGAGGCAAGGACTTCGGCAAAGAGCCCCCGCACGATCGCTTCGTCGTCTACCAAAAGGATTCGTGCCACTGAACCTCCGAGTGCCGCGGGCGCCGCAGGGTCGCGCCGGGTGCTTTGCCAGCATATGAATGGGGGATGCGTGTAACATTGGCGGTCGCGCTGTTGTTCGCAATGCGTGCACGAGGCGCCCCGTGCGCTGCGAATGGTTGTCTTGGCCGCCTGGCGGAGCTAGGTTGGATTATGGCTATCGTGTGGTGCAGTCGCCTGCGCTGCCCTCTGCGATGCCGCATCCAGGGTGGGTGACCCCGTGTCCCCAGCAACGGCTCTTGAAGGGGATGGCGCGTTCCTCGAAGCGGCGCTGCGCGATGCGCCGCTCGGGATGGCGTTCGTCGATACGAACCTGCGCGTCGTGTGGGCCAACAAGCCCTTTGCCGCGCTGACGGGGCGGCCGGTCGACGAACACGCGGGGCGCTCGCTGGCCGCTCTGCTTCCTTCGTTGCGCCCGACGGCGGAAGAGCTGGTGCGCGACGTCCTCCAGCACGGCACGCCGCTCACGAAGTTGCTGGTTGCTCCGGCTGCCGCGGGGGAGAACGCCCCGGCACAGCACTGGCGTGCGACCATCTACCCGGTGCGCTCCGACACCCAGGCGCTGCTCGGCGCGTGCTGCGTCTGCACCGACGTCACCGACGTATTGACGCTCGTCGACCAGTTCCTGCAGTCCCAGAAACTCGAGTCCGTCGGACTGCTCTCCAACATCATCGCGCACGACTTCAACAACCTGCTCTCGGTCATCCAGGGCTACTGCGACCTGCTGCTGCGCAACTCGTTGGATGAGGTCAAACGCACCACGCGCCTCCGGGAGATTCGATCGGCCGCGGAGGCAGCGGGCCATCTTTCCAGGCAGCTACTGACGTTGAGCCGGCGCAATACCGGCGCCCTCGCGCTGGTGGACGTGAACCTGCTCGTGCGTTCCCTCGGCGGGGTGCTCGGCCGCATGCTGCCGGCCAACGTCGCGCACGAACTCATTCTCGCCGAGGGGCTTGGCCTGACGGTGGCCGATCCCGGACAGATCGAACAGGTCCTGATGAACCTGCTGACGAACGCCATTGATGCGATGCCCGCGGGGGGACTGCTCACCCTCGAGACCGCGAATACGACGCTCGAGGCGGACGCCACGCGCAATGGTGGACCAGCGCCTGGCGAGTTCGTGGCGTTGACGGTGACGGACACCGGCGTCGGCATGGACGAGGCGACGCAGGCCCGGCTCTTCGAGCCCATCTTCACCACGAAGGATTCCGGCACGGGGACGGGGCTCGGGTTGTCGGCCGTGCGCACCATCGTGGACCAGTTGCGCGGTGACATCCGGTTCGAGAGCGTACTCGGGAAGGGCTCGACGTTCACGGTGTTCCTGCCTCGGGCACGGGAGGGCGTTGCGGCGGGCGGGGCGGAGCTGGTTGCGATTCCGGGCACGCATCCGCTGACGATCCTCCTCGTGGAGGATCATGAGCAGCTGCGACGCACGCTCGTGGCCGGCCTCGAGGAGGCGGGCTACGCCGTGATCGCGACGGGCTCCGGGAGCGAGGCGCTTCAGGCGGCCGCCGCGCATGCGGGGACCATCGATCTCCTGCTCGCGGACGTCGAGCTTCCCGACGCGGACGGGACGCAACTCGCGGAGCGGCTCTGCGCGGAGCGTCCGGGCATGCGCGTCCTCATCTCGTCAGGTTTTGGTGGGCAGGGGCTGTCACCCCTGGATGCAGGGCGTCTCGATTACGGGATTATCGACAAGCCGTTCACCATGCATTCGCTCGTGGCCAAGATCCAGAATATTCTCAACCCCTCATCGCCGGACGCGCCGGAGATGACGGTTTAGGCGATGACTTACGTGGAGCGCTTACCTATGGAAACGGATTATTCGGCCCTTCGCGTCCTCGTCGTCGACGACCAGGAGACCGCGCGCCACTGGGTACGGGGCGTGCTTGGCACGGCCGGTATTGAACAGGTCACCGAGGTCAACAGCGGCCGGGCCGCGGTGCAGGCGGTCACTGAGCGTGGCGCAAAGTTCGACCTGATTCTCTGTGACCTGCGGATGCCGGGCAAGGACGGCATCGAGACGCTGCGCACGCTGGCCAGCCTGGGGTTGCAGTGCGCCGTGGCGATCCTCAGCGTCGAGGACGAGCGTGTCATAGAAAGCGCCGGATTGCTTGCCTCGCTGCGGGGGCTCAACTTCGTCGGTGCCGTCTCCAAGCCCCTCAATGAGGATAAGCTGGTCGCGATCCTGAAGCGGACGCTGGAGGCAACCAGGCCGAAGCCTGCGGTAAAGCTCGAGCTGGCGGAGGGTGACCTGGAGGTGGCGTTCCAGCGCGGCGAGCTGGAGATGAATTTCCAGCCGAAGATTCACATGTACTCGGGCGAGTGCGTCGGAGCTGAGGCACTGATTCACTGGATGCATCCTCGCTACGGGCTCCTCGGCGCCGACGAGGTTGTCCCGCTGGCGGAACGCTCGCCGGCGCTCGTCACGCAGCTGACGACCTTCGCGTTGCGCGAGGCGCTCACCGCCTGCGCCCGGTGGCAGTCGAATGGCCGCGACATCGGCGTGTCCATCAATGTGTCGCCGAAGGCGTTCGACCAGCTCGATCTGCCGGACGTGATCGAGGCGATGTCGCAAGAGTGCAACGTCCTGCCGGCCAACGTCACGATCGAGGTGCGGGAATCGTCGTTGAGCGGCTATCCCGCCATGATGGTGGACATCGGCGCCCGACTGCGCATCCACGGCTTCCATCTGGCGCTCGACGACTTCACCGGACGGAATTCGGCGATTGAAGAGGTGATCGCCGTCCCATTCAATGAAATCAAGCTCGATCGCTCGTCGGTGGACGGGTGCGCACATACCCCGGTGAAGCGCGCGCTGGTCGAGGCCGGGCTTGCCGTGGCGCGCAACCTGAAGCTGACCTCCGTCGCGGTCGGGATCACACAGCGCCCGGACTGGGAACTGCTGGCGCAGTTGGGATGCGAAATCGCACAGGGGCACTTCATAGCGCGCGCGATGCCGGAGTCGGGATTCAACATC
>CANNKR010000194.1 GCA_947504615.1 Gemmatimonadota bacterium
GGGGATGACGCTGGTGGAACTCGCCGACCTGATGAAGGAACTGGGCGCCTGGCAGGCACTCAACTTCGATGGCGGTGGATCCACCACGATGGTGCTCGGCGGACGCGTCGTGAATGTCCCCTCCGACAAGACCGGCGAGCGCGAGGTGGGGAACGCGCTCCTCGTCACGCGGCGCGAGGGTGCGCGAACGCCTCCCGGCCATCTTCCGCCACGACCTTCCACGCGCCCCGCGCGCAGGCTCCCATGAAGATCCTCGACGTCCCCTTTGGCGTCACCGACTGGAACGCACTCCCCGAAACCACGAAGCCCGGCGAATCGGGCACGGTGTCGGAGCGACGGTTCGAGCAGGGCAACCTGCGCGTGCGCATGGTGCGCTACTCGCCGGGCTACCTGGCCGACCACTGGTGCGAACGCGGCCACGCCCTGCTCGTCCTCGAGGGGGAACTCGTCACCGAACTCGCCGACGGCACGCGGCACCTGATGCGCCCCGGCATGAGCTACCAGGTGGCCGACGGCGCCGCCCCGCACCGCTCCCGCACCGAGACCGGCGCCACGCTGTTCATCGTCGACTGAACGACAGCGGCCCGCCTCCTTTCGGAGACGGGCCGCTGATCATCCAAAACCGTCGGTCGCCTACTCGACTTCTTCGGCGCCCAGCGGCAACAGGTCGTCGACCATCGGCGGAAGTGCCGCGATCTCGCCCAACCCGAATTCCGTCTCGGGTGCGGCCGGCGCTTCCACGTCCATGTCCACCTGCTGGTAGCGGTACATGCCCGTACCGGCCGGAATCAGGTGGCCGATGATGATGTTCTCCTTCAGGCCGAGGAGGTTGTCCTTGGCCCCGCGGATGGCCGCGTCGGTGAGCACGCGCGTGGTCTCCTGGAACGACGCCGCCGAAATGAACGACGCCGTGGTGAGACTCGCCTTCGTGATGCCGAGCAGGAGGGGCTCCGACGTCGCCGCGTGGAGCTTCTTCTTCTTCGACCGATCGTTGGCGTCGCGGAACGCGGCCTTGTCCACGTTCTCGCCTTCCAGGAACTCGGTATCGCCCGAGTCCATGACGCGCACCTTCTGCAGCATCTGGCGCACGATCACGCCGATGTGCTTGTCGTTGATCTTCACGCCCTGCAGGCGGTAGACCTCCTGCACTTCGTTCAGCAGGTATTCCTGCACCGCGCGCGGGCCCTTGATCCGCAGGATGTCGTGCGGATTCACCGGCCCTTCGGACAGGCGGTCACCGGCGCGCACGCGGTCTCCCTCGTGCACGCGCAAGTGCTTGCCGGCCGCCACTTCGTACAGCTGGGCCGGCTTCGTCTCGTCCAGCGAACCACCGCCGTCGATCGGCGAGACGAAGATCTCGCGCTTGCCGCGCTTGATATCGCCGAACCGCACCACGCCGTCGATTTCCGAGATCGTCGCCGGATCCTTCGGACGGCGCGCCTCGAACAGTTCGGCCACGCGCGGCAGGCCGCCCGTGATGTCGCGGGTCTTGTACGCTTCGCGGTTGACCTTCGCGATCGTCGTGCCGGCCGCCACGTTGATGCCGTCGGCGATGATGAGCTGCGCGCCCACCGGGATCACGAAGTCGCGCACCTTCTTGTCCTTGCCACCCTTGGACTGCCAGATCTCGATGTGCGGGTGGAGCTTCTTTTCGCGGTCCTCGATCACGACGCGCTGGCGCAGGCCGGTGAGCTCGTCGAGCTCCTCGGCGAACGACTCGTCCTCGACGAGGTCGACGAACTTGATCGTGCCCTCGGTGTCGGAGATGATCGGGTTGGTGTACGGATCCCACGTGAACACCACCGCTTCCTTCTTCACCTCCTCGCGGTCCTTGACCATCAGGATCGCGCCGAGCGGCACCTGCAGGCGGGCCGAGATCGGGGCGTTCTTTTCGGCCGTCGTGCGGACGAACAGCTCGCCTTCGTACGAGGTGACGATGCGCTGTCCCTCGCCGTTGATCACGGTGACCAGGCGGTCGCCGTACTCGACGAAGCCGGCCACCTTCGACTTGCGGGCGGTCTGCTCGGCAATACGGGCTGCCGTGCCGCCGATGTGGAACGTGCGGAGCGTCAGCTGCGTGCCCGGCTCGCCGATCGACTGCGCCGCGATGATGCCCACGGCCTCGCCGATGTCCACCATCTTCATGGTGGCCAGGTTGCGGCCGTAGCACATGCGGCACAGGCCGCGCTTGGCCTCGCACGTCAGCACCGAGCGGATCTTGATCGACTCGATGCCGGCGTCCTCGATGGCGCGGGCCGTCTCTTCTTCCATCATCTCGCCGGCTTCGACCAGCAGGGCCGGACGCCCCGACTCGTCGCGCATTTGCGGATCGTACACGTCTTCCGCCGCCACGATGCCGACGATGCGCTCCGACAGCGGCTCGATGATGTCCTCGCCTTCCTTCAGCGCCGACACCTCCAGCCCCATGATCGTCCCGCAATCCTCTTCATTGATCGTCACGTCCTGGGCCACGTCGCAGAGGCGGCGCGTCAGGTAACCGGCGTCGGCCGTCTTGAGCGCCGTGTCGGCCAGGCCCTTGCGGGCGCCGTGCGTGGAGATGAAGTACTCGAGCACCGACAAGCCTTCACGGAAGTTCGACTTGATCGGGCTTTCGATGATCTCGCCGATGCCGCCGGTGAGCTTCTTCTGCGGCTTGGCCATCAGGCCGCGCATGCCGGCCAGCTGGCGGATCTGGTCACGCGAGCCGCGTGAGCCGGAATCGAACATCATGAACACGGGATTGAAGCCGTCCTGCGACTCGCGCATGCGCTTGACCATCGCGTCGGCGATGTCGTTGTTCGCGTGCGTCCACGTGTCGATCACCTTGTTGTAGCGCTCGCCGTTCGTGATGTTGCCGGTCGTGTACGCGCGCTGGAAGCGCTCGACACGCGCGCCGGCCTCCTCGAGCAGCGTCTCCTTCTCCCCCGGGATCTCGAGGTCGGAAATGCCGATCGAGACACCGCCGCGGGTGGCGTTGCGGAAGCCGAACTCCTTCAGGCGATCGAGGAACGCCACCGTGCTGGCCAGACCGGCCGCGCGGTACGAGTCGAACACCAGCTCCGACAGCGCCTTCTTCTTCATGTCGCGGTTCTGGAACGGCAGTTCCTTCGGCACGATCTCGCTGAACATCACGCGACCCGCCGTCGTCACCTGCCACGCCTTGTCGCCGTCGGCATCCGTCACCAGATACCGCAGCGCCGAGTGCGTGTTCAACCGGCCCAGGGCCAGCGCCATTTCCACTTCCGCGGCGGCCGAGTACGACGACAGCTTGGCCACGCGCTTGGGATCCTTGATCAGGGCGTCGAAATCCGTCGGCGCCTTGGTCGCGAAGTAGCAGCCCAGCACGATGTCCTGGCTGGGTTCCGCCACCGGCCGGCCGTCGGCCGGCTTCAGGATGTTGTTCGACGACAGCATCAGCACGCGGCACTCGAGCTGCGCCTCGTACGACAGCGGCACGTGCACCGCCATCTGGTCGCCGTCGAAGTCGGCGTTGAACGCCGCGCAGACGAGCGGGTGGATGCGGATAGCCTTGCCTTCCACGAGCACCGGCTCGAACGCCTGGATGCCCAGGCGGTGCAGCGTCGGCGCGCGGTTGAGCAGCACCGGATGGTCGCGGATGATCTCCTCGAGGATCTCGAACACCTCGGGGCTCTCACGCTCCACGATCTTCTTGGCGCGCTTCACCGTCTCGGCAATGCCCTTCTCCACCAGCTTGTGGATGATGAACGGCTTGAACAGTTCCAGCGCCATCGCCTTCGGCAGGCCGCACTGGTGCAGCTTCAGCTCGGGACCCACCACGATGACCGAACGGCCCGAGTAGTCCACGCGCTTGCCGAGCAGGTTCTGGCGGAACCGCCCCTGCTTGCCCTTCAGCATGTCGGACAGCGACTTCAGCGGGCGCTTGCCACGGCCGCGGATCGCCTTGCTGCGGCGCCCGTTGTCGAAGAGCGCGTCCACCGACTCCTGCAGCATGCGCTTCTCGTTGCGCAGGATCACTTCCGGCGCGCGGTGCACGATCAGCTTCTGCAGGCGGTTGTTGCGGTTGATGACGCGGCGGTACAGGTCGTTCAGGTCGGACGTCGCAAACCGGCCGCCGTCGAGCGGCACCAGCGGGCGCAGGTCCGGCGGAATCACCGGCACCACGTCCATGATCATCCACTCGGGCTTGTTGCGGATGTCCGAATGGTCGCCCGAGTTGCGGAACGCGTCCACGACCTTGAGGCGCTTCAGCTGCTGCTTCTTCTTGTGCTGCGAGGTCTCCACGAGCACCTGCGCCCGCAGCTCCTCGGCCACCTTGTCCACGTCCAGACGGCGCAGCAACTCGCGCACCGCCGGCGCGCCGATGTCGGCCAGGAACGCCGTGTCATTCTCGGCCTTCGCCTTGTTGCGCAGTTCCAGGAACTGCTCTTCGTCGAGCAGCTCGTTGACGTGCACTTCCTGCTCGCCGGCGTCGATCACGACGTAGTTCGAGTAGTACACCACCTTCTCGAGGTCGCGCAGCGTCAGGTCCAGCAGGTTGCCCATCGGGCTGGGCAGCGTCTTGAAGAACCAGATGTGCGCCACCGGCACGGCCAGTTCGATGTGCCCCATGCGGTCGCGACGCACCTTGCTCAGCGTCACCTCCACGCCGCAGCGATCGCAGATCACGCCGCGATAGCGGATGCGCTTGTACTTGCCGCAGTGGCACTCCCAGTCCTTCACCGGGCCAAAGATGCGCTCGCAGAAGAGGCCGTCCTTCTCGGGCTTGAACGACCGGTAGTTGATCGTCTCCGGCTTGGTTACTTCGCCCCACGACCACCACGAGCGGAGGCCGGCCATCTCCAGCCGCTCCCGCTCCTTCGGGTCACGGGGTCCACGAATCTCTTCCGGGCTCGCAATGCGGACCTGGATGAAGTCAAACGCCGAGGCGCGGTGCTCGCGCGCGTTGCGGAAATCAATCATTGGTTATTCCTCGCTCCCGTTCCCGAAGCCGCCACCGAAAGTTTCGTTGGCGTCCATCGTGACGTGGATACCCAGCGCCTGCAGTTCCTTCACGAGCACGTTGAAGGACTCCGGCGTGCCCGGCTCGGGCAGGTTCTGTCCCTTCACGATGGCCTCGTACACGCGGCTGCGTCCGTTCACGTCGTCCGACTTGACCGTGAGGATTTCCTGCAGCGTGTGCGCGGCCCCGTACGCCTCGAGCGCCCAGACTTCCATTTCGCCGAAGCGCTGCCCGCCGAACTGCGCCTTGCCGGCCAGCGGCTGCTGCGTCACCAGCGAGTACGGTCCGATGCTCCGGGCGTGGATCTTGTCGTCCACCAGGTGGCTGAGCTTCAGCATGTACACCTGGCCGACCGTCACCGCGCTCGTGAACTCCTCGCCGCCGCGTCCGTCGCGGAGCTTGATCTTGCCGAACGGCAGGATGCCGGCCAGCCCGAGCAGCTCGATCGAGGCGGCGTCCACATCCGCCTCGCTCTTCTTGCCCAGCGTCGACGCCAGCGCGGGGAGCCCGCGCGACTCGAGCAGTTCCGCCGCGCTCAGCGCGTCGACCTTCTCGATGTCCCGTGACGTCTTCTTGAACTCGGCCTTCCGCGCCACAAACTCGGCGTCTTCCGCCGCCTCGTCGTGGAACGTCTTCTCGTGCTTCAGGTTCAGGTGCTCGCGCTCGGCCAGTTCCTTCGCCGCCCCCGCGAGGTAGTCGCGCACCCGCACAAAGATCTCCTTGGTCTCCGCCGACATCGTCCGACCGTGCAGGTCGTTCAGCGTGGCGTCGTTCAGGAGCTCCACCTTGTCCAGGTTCTCCGCGCTCGGCTTGATGTCGGCGAGGAGGTTCCGGACGTCCTTGTCCGTGATCGACGGGGCCTCCACCTGCAGCCCCAGCGACGACCGCGCCCACGACACGCCCGCGAGGCGCAGCAGCAGCCCGATCTCGCGCTCGCTCGCGCCGGCGAACACCGGCGTCTTTGCATAGAAGCCGAGCAGGTGCGCGGCCCACCCCAGGTGGGTCTCGAGAATCTGCCCCACGTTCATGCGGCTCGGCACGCCGAGCGGATTGAGCACGATGTCCACCGGACGACCGTCCGGCAGGAACGGCATGTCCTCTTCCGGCACGATGCGCGCCACGATGCCCTTGTTGCCGTGGCGGCCGGCCATCTTGTCGCCCACCGAGATCTTGCGCTTCTCGGCCAGGTAGACCTTCACCAGCTGGATGACGCCCGGGGGCAGTTCATCCGGCTGCAGGATGCGGTCGATGCGTTCTTCCGCCTTCTCCTCGATCCGGGCCTTGAC
>CANNKR010000195.1 GCA_947504615.1 Gemmatimonadota bacterium
ACTTGCTGGTGTTCGGTACGGTCATCCCTTCGGTGCTTGCGCCGAACATCGCGCGCGAAGTCGCGCTGATGCCCCTCCTGCCGAAGTCCGTGCAGGCGTGGAGCGTCAGCCGAGCCTGCGCCTCGGCCAACCAGGCCATCACCGACGCGGCCGACCAGATTGCCCTGGGGCACGCCGACATCGCGATTGCCGGTGGCGCCGAGTCGCTGTCGAACGTCCCCATCCTGCATTCGCGCGGCTTCAGCGACGCGTTGGTGGCGGCGAGCAAGGCGAAGACGCTGGGCGGGCGGCTGCAGGCGCTGTCCAAGGTGCGTCCCAAGGACTTCATCCCGATCACGCCGGCCATCGCCGAGCCGACGACGGGCGAGTCCATGGGACAGTCGGCCGAGAAGATGGCCAAGCTCAACGGCGTGACGCGTGCCGAGCAGGACGCCTTGGCGTGCGCCTCGCACAAGAACGCGGCGGCCGGCACCAAGGATGGCCGGCTGACGGCCGAGATGGCGCCCGTGTACCTGCCGCCGCGCTACGAGCAGGTGATGACGGAAGACAACGGCATTCGTGCCGACACGTCGCTGGAGCAGCTCGCGGCGCTCCGGCCCGTCTTCGACAAGCGGTACGGCACGGTGACGGCGGGCAACGCATCGCCGCTCACCGACGGCGGCGGCGCTGTGCTGCTGATGAGCGAGGAGCGCGCGAAGGCGCTGGGCTATACGCCGCTGGCGTACATCAAGTCGTACGCGTACGCCGCGCTCGACCCGGGCGAGCAGTTGCTGCAGGCGCCGGTGCTGGCCGCACCGCTGGCACTGCGCCGGGCGGGGTTGTCGCTGCAGGACATGGACCTGGTGGAAATGCACGAGGCGTTCGCGGCACAGGTGCTCAGCAATCTGCGGGGCTTCGAGTCGCCGCAGTGGGCGGCGCGCGCAGGACTGACGCAGCCGTTGGGCGAGGTGGACCGCGCCAGGCTCAACGTGATGGGGGGATCGCTGTCGATCGGGCATCCGTTCGGGGCGACCGGCGCGCGCATCACAACGACGCTGGCGCACGAGTTGTCGCGCCGCGGCGGCCAGTTCGGGCTCATGACGGTGTGCGCTGCGGGCGGGATGGGATTCAGCATGGTGATTGAACGCGAATGAACTGATCACGAAGAACGGACGACCGTCACCGGTTGTCCGTTCGCCGTTCACGGTGTGAAACAATGAGTGCACTCTCAGTAGCGGTGGCCGACGGCGTTGCCGTCGTCACGTTCGACCTGCCGGGCGAGCCGGTGAACAAGTTCTCGGCGGCGGTGGTCGCCGAGTTCGTGGCGGTCTTTGATCGCCTCGAGGCGGACGCGTCGGTGCAGGGCGCGGTGCTGATCAGCGGCAAGCCTGACACGTTCATCGCGGGCGCCGACATCGATCAGTTCCTCACGTTCACGTCCGCAGCCGACGCGGCGCGCCAGAGCGCCGAGGGGCATCAGCTGATGAACCGGCTGGAGCAGGGGCGCGTGCCGTGGGTGGCGGCCATCAACGGCGCCTGCCTGGGCGGTGGGCTCGAAGCGTCGCTGGCGTGCGCGTACCGCGTGGCCGGCGATTCCGCCAAGACCGTGCTGGCGCTTCCCGAGGTGCAACTGGGACTGATCCCGGGCGCGGGCGGCACGCAGCGCCTGCCGCGCACCGTCGGGCTGCAGGCGGCGCTCGACATGATCCTCACCGGCAAGAACGTGCGCGCCCGCAAGGCACTGAAGAGCGGGCTGGTGGACGAGCTGGTGCACCCCAACATCCTGCGCGAGATCGCCGTGCAGCGGGCGAAGGAACTGGGGACGGGCAAGCTCGCCAGAGTGCGAGCGCGCAAGAGCGGAGCCACGGGTGCACTGCTGGAGAACAATCCGGTGGGACGTGCCGTGGTCTTCCGGCAGGCGCGCGAGATGACGATGAAGAAGTCGCGCGGGCATTACCCCGCGCTGTTGGCCGCACTCGAGGCGGTGGCCGCGGGATTCCACGGGTCGGTGGCCGACGGTTTTGCTACCGAGGCGCGCCTCTTTGGCGAGATGTCATTCACCGCTGTCAGCAAACAGCTCATCTTCCTGTTCTACGCCACGACGTCGCTCAAGAAGGACACGGGCGTCACGGGTGACGCCCCTGCGCCGGGGAGGATCGGCAGGATCGGCGTGCTCGGCACCGGCTTCATGGGGGCAGGCATCGCCGCGATCTCGGCCATGCAGGGAATCCCCGTGCGCTTCAAGGACACCAAGCACGCGCAGGTGGCCAAGGGGATCGGCGCCGTGCGCGACGTGCTGAAGGACCGGCTCATCAAGAAGCAGGTGACGCGCCAGCAGTTCGAGGACCAGCTGTCGCTGGTGAGCGGCACGGTGGACTACACCGGGTTTGCCAACATACCGATGTTGGTGGAGGCGGTGTTCGAGGACCTGGCGGTCAAGCACGCGGTGCTGCGGGAAGCCGAGGCGGTGCTGCCCCCGACGGCGATCTTCGCGACGAACACCAGCACCATCCCGATCCACTCGATCGCCGCGGCGTCGCGCGATGCGTCGCGCGTGATCGGCATGCATTTCTTCTCGCCCGTGCACAAGATGCCGCTGCTCGAGGTCATCGTGACCCCGCAGACGGCGCGCGACGTGGTGGCGACGACGGTGGCGTTCGGGCGGAAGCTCGGCAAGACGGTGATCGTGGTCAACGACGCCCCCGGGTTCTACGTGAACCGGATCCTCGCCCCCTACATCAACGAAGCCGGCAAGCTGCTGGACGACGGTGCGCGCATCGAGGCCATCGACAAGGCCATGCTCGACTACGGCTTTCCGGTGGGTCCGGTCACCCTGCTCGATGAAGTCGGACTCGATATCGCCGGCAAGAGCGGCGGGATCATGGCTGCCGCGTTCGGCGACCGCATGCAGCCGTCGTCGACGCTCGGCCGGGTCCTTGCGGCGGGACGGTTGGGGAGAAAAGGAAAGCAGGGGTTCTACTTGTACGACGAGCACGGCAAGAAGGGCGGCGTGGACGAGACCGTGTACCAGTTCACGCCCACGGGTTCGTCGCGCAAGGAGTTCAGCGCCAGCGAAATTCAGGAGCGGCTGTCGTTGGCGATGATCAACGAAGCGGTGCGCTGCGTGGAAGAAGGGATATTGCGCGCGCCGCGCGACGGGGACATCGGCGCGGTGTTTGGCATCGGCTTCCCGCCATTCCGCGGCGGACCGTTGCGCGCGGTCGACACGATGGGCGCCGCGGCATTGGTGACCCGGCTCGAGGCGCTGAACACGCGCTTCCCGGGGCGGTACGCCCCCGCGGCACGGTTGAAGGCGATGGCGGCGGCGAACGAGACCTTTTATCCCACGACGGGGAAACCAGTATGAAGAGACGGGTGACGGCAGGCAGTGGTCGTGGGAACATGCGGTCGATGCTCCTGCGGCTGGGGCTGGCTGTGGCCCTGCTTCCGTCCGTCGTCCACCGGTTGCCGTCTCAACAAACCCGTCCCGAGCGCACCAAATACACCGAGACCTCCACGTACGCCGATGTCGTCGCGTTCCTCGATTCGCTGCAACTGCGCGGCGCGCCTATCGTCGTCGGCAGCATCGGCAAGACGTCGCAGGGGCGTGACATCCCGTATGTGATCGCGTCGCGTCCGCTCGTGCAGAACGCCGCCGAAGCGCGGCGGCTGGGGCGCCCGATCGTGTACGTGCAGGGCAACATCCACGCGGGTGAAGTGGAAGGCAAAGAAGCGCTGCAGGCGCTGCTGCGCGACCTCGTGTTGTCCCCGAAGAAGAACGTGCTCGACTCGATCGTGCTGATTGCCGTCCCCATCTACAACGCCGACGGCAACGAGGCGTTCAAGCCGCAGGGGCAGCAGCGCGGCGCGCAGAACGGGCCCGAGATGGTCGGCCAGCGCCCCAACGCCATGGGGCTCGACCTCAATCGCGACTACATCAAGGCCGAGGCGCCCGAGACGCGCGCGTCGCTGGCGATGTTCAACGCCTGGGATCCCGACCTCTTTGTGGACTTGCACACCACCGACGGCAGTTATCACGGCTACGCGCTGACCTATTCGCCGTCGCTGCACCCGGCGGCGGGCATTCGCGGTGGCACCTTTGGCGGCGCCTTCGTGCGCGACTCGATGCTGCCGGTGCTGCGCCAGCGCGTGCGCACCCGTCATAAGTATGAAATCTTCGACTATGGCAACTTCACGGGTGACGAGGGGCCGGCCGCGGCGGGCGAGGCGAAGTCGTGGTCGACGTACGACCATCGCGGACGCTACGGCAGCAACTACTACGCCCTGCGCGGACGCCTCTCGATCCTCAGCGAAGCGTATTCGCACGACCCGTTTGAGCGGCGCGTCAAGTCAACGTACGCGTTCGTCACCGAGCTGCTGTCGCTGACGGCCGAACGGTCGCGTGCCGTGCTGGCGCTGACGCGCAGCAGCGATGCGGCGCTCGCGGCGGGGCAGGTGGCCGAGGTGCCGGTGCGCGCCGAACTCACCAGAAAGCCCTCGATGCAGCCTGTGATCGAGGAACCGATTGAGAAGACCGACGCCCCGCCGTCGGAACCCGGCGTGCGACGCGGCTATGCGCGCAGCGGAAAGCTCGTGACCAGCAAGATGCCGGTGCGCGACCGCTTTGACGCCACGCGGACGATGCCGATGCCGTGGGGATGGCTGGTGACCCCTGCCGCCGCCGACACGGTCGCGGCGATGCTGCGCCTGCACGGCGTGCGCGTGGCGCGCACCACCGCGTCGGCGACGATCGCCGGCGTGGAATGCTTTATCGCCGACTCCGTGGTGCGGTCGGCGCGCGCCTTCCAGGGGCACCGGGAGACGCGGTTCGAGGGACGGTGGAGCGCGAGCAGCGGCGAGACGGCCGCCGGCGCGCTCCTCGTCTCGTCGCGCCAGCCGCTCGGCGTGCTGGCGCAGTTGCTGCTTGATCCCAACAGCGACGACGGGTTGGGAACCTGGAATTTCTTCGATGCCTCATTGGCCCGACCGACCGCCTCCGGCGGTGGTCCCCCTGTCTGCCGACTCACAAAGGCGCCGGCGGTACCGGCTCGCCTGCTTCCATAATTTCACGCAATGCTTCGTTCATCACTCATCTGGCTGTCGCGACAGAAATCGATATTCCGCTTCGTTCGCAACAACAGCTTGGCCAAGGGATTTGCCTCGCGCTTCGTGGCGGGCGAAACCATCGACTCGGCCTGTACGGCCGTGGCTGCCCTGAACGCCGCCGGCATCTCCGCCTCGCTCGACGTGTTGGGCGAGAGTTGCACCAACGAAGGGGAGGCGCGCGAGACCGGGCGGATGTACCTGGAAGTCCTCGACGAAATCGCCCGGCGCAAGCTCGACGCCAACGTCTCGGTGAAGATGACCGCGCTCGGCCAGGACATCTCGGATGCCGTGTGCGAGGAAATCACGCGGTCGATCCTGGAGCGGGCCAGGCAATACGGCACGTTCGTGCGCCTCGACATGGAAGGGAGCGACTACACGCAGCGCACGCTCGACTTCTTTTCGCAGCGTCTCTTTACCGACTTCCCGGAAAACGTGGGCATCGTGCTGCAGAGCATGATGCGGCGCACGGCGCAGGACACTGCGTGGGCCGTCGAGAAACAGTGCCGCGTGCGCCTGTGCAAGGGAGCGTACCTCGAGCCGGCCAGCGTGGCCTTTCCCGACAAGCGGGACGTGGACCGCACCTTCGTGGACTGCGCCAAGGTGCTGATCGAGCACGGTCGCTACCCCGGGCTCGCCACGCACGACCCGGCGATCATTGCCGAGATCTCGGCGTGGGCGACGTCGAAGGGCATTGGCGCCGACCGGTTCGAGTATCAGATGCTCAATGGCGTGCGGCGTGACCTGCAGGAACAGCTTGTGCGCGACGGATGGCGCCTGCGCGTCTACGTGCCGTTCGGCACGCAGTGGTACCCGTACCTGATGCGCCGCCTGGCTGAACGCCCGGCCAACATCTGGTTCATCGCAGGCAACGTGCTGCGCGAGACGTTCCGACGCCGTTAGGCATGGGCCGGTTCATTCCTCCGGATCACTCCCGGGGAGACGAGTCCACCGTCGGGGGATACGCGGCCGTGCACGGTCGCGCGGCCGCGCTCGAAGGACGCGATGGCCTGTCGTATTCTCTCGAGGTGCTCACCGACGAGACGGGCGACCCCGTGCGCCCCGTCGGCGCCTATCTCGTCTTCCTGCAGTGGCGGCGCATGGGCGAACAGGGGATTGCGGGGCACCTCGAAAGCGATTTCGTAGCGTACGCGGACAGCGAACTCGAAGCCATCAACC
>CANNKR010000196.1 GCA_947504615.1 Gemmatimonadota bacterium
GAAAAGCGTTTCAACTGGGGCCTCGCGGCAATGACGGAGGGCGAGTTCGTGCAGCGTGTGCTCGATGGCCAGCCCGAGCCGCCGCTGTATTTCGCCCAGATGAAGCGGATCAACAAGGAAGGCCCGGCGCTGCTGCACGGCTTTCGTCGCCCCGAACGGCTGCCGGCGGCGCGACTCGGCGACCTCATCGCCAGTGGGCACCTGGTGGTCGACACACGACCGGCGGCGGCCTTTGCCGACGCCCACGTACCGGGCACGCTCAATATTCCGCTCAACAAATCCTTCAGCACGTGGGCCGGCTGGCTGTTGCCGTACGACCGCGATATTCATCTGATCGTGGACGATGAATCCCGTGCGCTCGATGAGGCAGTTCGCGACCTCGCCATGATCGGCCTCGACCGTATCGCAGGCGTTTTTGGCCATGACGCGGTGAGTGCGTGGGCACAGTCGGCGACGGTGGAGAAGATCAGCCAGACGGGCGTCGGCGAACTGCACGACACCTTGCTGCCGCGCGGCGTCGTGGTCATCGACGTGCGCAACCAGTCCGAATGGGACGCCGGTCACCTGCCGGGCGCCCATCACATTCAGCTTGGCACGCTGGAGAAGCGCCTGGACGAGGTGCCGCGCGACGGAGTCGTGGTGGTGCACTGCCAGGGCGGTGCGCGCTCTGCCATTGCTGCCTCGCTGCTTGCGGCCCACGGGTATCGCAATGCCATCAACCTGCAGGGCGGATATCAGGAGTGGGCCAGCGCCGGCTACCCTGTGGTCCGCGACGGAGCCCCCCGATGACCTTCCACGCGCGCGCCGTGTTCCCCCGCGGCTTCCACTGTGCCAGCCGCAACGTCGGCCTCAAGCCGGAAGCGCGTGACCTGACGCTCTTCGCCAGCGACGTGGACGCCGTGGCCGCCGCAGTCTTCACGCGCAACCAGTTTCCCGGCGCTCCGATCATTCTGGGGCGGGAGACTCTCAAGGGCGGCGTGTTGCGTGCGATCATCGCCAACAGCAAGGTGAGCAACGTCGCCACCGGCGCGCGTGGCGTCGAGAACGCGCGCCGCATGGCTGCCGCCGCCGCCGCCGAGCTTGGCACCGATGCCGGTCGGGTCCTCGTGAGTTCCACCGGCGTCATTGGCGTGCAGTTGCCGGTGGAAAAGATCGAGACGGGCATCCGCGGCATGAAGGCCGACCTGCAGGACGATCCGCTCGTCGGCGCCGAAGGGATCATGACCACCGACACGCACCCCAAGGCGCTGTCGGCGTCGGTCGGCAATGCCACCATCACGTGGGTGGCCAAGGGTTCGGGAATGATCGAACCCAACATGGCCACGATGCTCGCCTACATCTTCACCGATGCCGCCTTCGATGCCGCCACGCTCGATCGCCTGCTGCGCCGTGCCGTGCACGTGTCGTTCAACATGCTGTCGGTGGACACGGACACCAGCACATCAGACACCTGCGCCATCATGGCCAACGGCCTCGCCGGGGCGGTGGATGAGCAGGCGTTCCTCGAGGTGCTCACCGCCGGCTGCGTGCGGATGACGGAGGTATTGGCGCGTGACGGCGAGGGCGCTGGGCATCTGTTGCGCATTTCAGTGCGGGAGGCCGCGTCGGAGCACGAGGCGCGTGTGGTCGCCAAGGCACTCGTGAACTCCCCGCTCATCAAGACCATGGTGCACGGCGCCGACCCCAACGTCGGGCGCATTCTGATGGCCATCGGCAAGTGCGTGGATGTCACCATCAACACGGCCGCGACGAACGCGTGGGTGAACGGTTATCAGGTGGTGGGCCACGGCGCCCGTCTCGAGTTCGATGATGCAGTGGTGCGCGCGGCACTCGGCGTGGAGGTCGTGGATCTCGAAGTGTCGCTGGGTGCCGGCACCGCATCGGCGCGCGCGTATGGCTGCGACCTGACCAAAGGCTACATCGACGAGAACGCGGCGTACTACTCCAGCTAACCGCTGCTGGATCCTCATGAAGTGATGTTCCGCCGCACTTCGTGATACTGCGTATTCACGACGGTATGGCGCGCGGTCGGCGGGGGGTGCAATGGTTCTGTACACTCCTCGGGACCCCAATGACCCGCTCACACGCGATCGTCGTGCACCGCGCCATACTGCTCCTGGCTGTCCTTGCGGCCAGCGCCTGCGCCCGCGTCGCATCGGTGCCTCCACAACTGCGCGCCCGTGAGTTCCAGTTGACCCGCGTGGACGGAAAGGCCGTGCGTGGAGCACAGCCGTTTTCAGCGCCTGTTGGGTCGCGCGCCGCAGCGGCGGAGTGCCAGGATCGCATCGCCGACGGCAACCTCTCCATAAGCAAGGATGGCCGGTCGTTCACCTACCATTCGACGTTGAGGGACTGCACGGGAGCGGTCCTCGTGTCCGAAGCGAATGAGGGCACACTGGAAGCGCGCGGCGATTCCCTGGTGTTCTTGATCGAAGGCAACGCCGGCGCGGTGTCGTTTCGTGGCGTCTACGCGGATTCGACGATCACCGTGCTGCAACTCGGCGGGCGCCTGGAGTTCGTGCGGAGATAGCCAGCGCGCATTCTCGCGGTCGCATGTTCTCGCGCTCGTGCGCTCTCCCAGTCTATCTTTATAAGCATGAGGCGCATCGATCCACAGCATCCATGAACCACGAGGCAGCTCCGGGGCTGCTTCATGAGTTCTTCACGCGTTCGGCCCGCCAGTGGCCGCACCGCGTGGCGGTCGACGTGCCGCCGGGTCGGTTGCGCCCCACACGGCATCGCACCACATACGCCGAGCTCGATCGGCAGTCCAATATCCTGGCCCACCGCCTTGCCCCGCTCGTAAAGGGTGAGAGCATCGTCGCCGTGCTGCTCTCGCGCACGTCGGCGCATCTGTACGCCGCGCAGCTGGGTGTGATGAAGGCGGGCGCGGCGTACGCGTGCCTCGATCTTGCCTTTCCCGACGAACGCCTCCGCGATACCCTCGACGATGCCGGCCCGGTTGCCCTGCTGACCGACGCCGCCGGACGCGCGCGTGCCCTCTCGGCCGGTTTCCCGTCCGATCGCATCATCGATGTCATCGATGCCCTGCACGCCCACGTCGCGCACGGCGCCGACGCCTCCCCGCCGCGCACCGCGTTCTGGTTGACCCCGGCGTCGCTCGCGTACGTCATCTATACCTCGGGAACGACCGGGCGCCCCAAGGGCGTGATGATCGAGCATCGCAGCATCAGCAACCTCGTGCAGAGCGACCGCGAGTTCTTTGGCCTGACGCCTGACGATCGCTGCGTACAGGGCTCCTCGGCGGCCTACGATTCCTCGGTCGAAGAAGCGTGGCTGGCGCTCGCGAGCGGCGCGACCATCGTCGTCATGGACGACGACGCCGCGCGCCTTGGCCCCGACATCGTTCCGTGGCTCCGCGACGAACGCATCACCGTCTTCTGTCCGCCGCCGACGCTCCTGCGCGCCACCGGCTGCGAAGACCCGGCACGCGAGCTCCCGGAGCTCAGGTTTCTGTACGTCGGCGGCGAGGCGCTGCCGCAGGACGTCGCCGACCGCTGGGCTGTCGGCTGCGCCCTCGTCAACGGCTATGGGCCCACCGAATGCTCCGTCACCGTCACGCGCACGCACATCGAGCGCCGCAAGCCGGTGACCATCGGAAGGCCGGTGCCAAACGTCCAGGCGTGGATCGTGGACGACGCCCTCGATCCAGTGCCGGACGGCGAACAGGGCGAACTGGTGCTTGGCGGCATCGCCCTCGCCCGCGGATACTGGAACCAGCACGACCTCACGGCCCAGCGTTTTCCGCATCACCCTACGCTGGGGCGCATCTATCGCACCGGGGACATAGCGCAACGCACCAGCGACGGCGACCTGCTCTACTTCGGACGCGGCGACGCCCAGGTCAAGTTGCGCGGCTACCGGGTGGAACTTGGCGCCATCGAGGCCGCGCTCGTCGTCTGCGATGGCATTCGCGAAGCCGCCTGTACCGTGCAGAACGGAGACGGCCGCCAGACCCTGGTCGCCTTCATTGTTCCGGAAGCGATGGTCCCGGTGCCGGACACCGCCGCCCTGCAGGAGGCGCTGCGCGCCACCTTGCCCGAGTACATGATCCCCGCGCGCATCGGCATCATCGACGCGCTGCCCACATCGCTCAGCGGCAAGCTCGACCGCAACGCCCTGCCCCATCTCAACGGCGCAGCGCCGTCGACAGCCAACAAAGGCGCCGCGCCGTCTGACCCGGTGGAACTCGTCATTGCCGGTGCCGTGCAGCAGGTGTTGCGCCACAGCGGCCTCCCCAGCATCACGGACGATTTCTTCACGGCACTCGGCGGCGACTCCCTGAGCGCCGCTGAACTGATCACCACGCTGCGCGAGCACGCCCTCACCAACGCGCTCGATGTGCGCGACGTCTACGAAGCGCGCACGGTGGCTGCGCTGGCTGAACGCGCCAAGGAACGCCAGGCCAGCGCTTCGCCCGCACCCGCCCCGACGGCGACAGCGCCCGTGCATACCACGCTGCCCGTCGTACGCACCACCGTCCTGCAACTCCTGTCGTTGCTGCGGTCGCTGATGGTGTCGTCGGTCGTGCTCTGGGTGGGGGCCTTCTACGTGCTGCCGGCGGTGGTCAATCGCGTGGGGCTCGTGCCGTCGGTCTTCCTCGCGCCCCCGGCGGCATTGCTGCTCCTGATGCTCTGGGCGCCATTCGGCACGATGCTGGCGGTCTTCGGCAAGCGGTCGCTGATTGGCCGTTACACGCCGATGCGCGCCCCGGTCTGGGGCCCGTACTATCTGCGCCACTGGCTGGTGCAGCAGTCGGTGAAGTCCATCCCGTGGGGACTGTTCGAAGGGACGCAGTTCCAGATCATGGCCCTGCGCGCCCTCGGCGCGCGCATTGGCCGCCGAGTGCACATACATCGCGGCGTCAACTTGACGCGCGGCGGCTGGGATCTGCTCGACATCGGCGATGACGTCACGCTCTCGCAAGACGCGTCACTGCGCATTGCCGAACTCGACGATGGCCATCTGGTCTTCGGCCCCGTGACGCTGGGCGATGGCGTGACCCTCGGCATTCATGCCGGGGTCGGCAGTGATTGTGTACTCGACGCCGGCGCCAGCCTGGCGGACAATTCGTCACTCCCTCGCGGATCGCACATCCCCGCCGGCGAACGCTGGGAAGGCCTCCCCGCGCATCCGGCCGGGCGAACCGCGCAACCGGTGCCTGTAGATACCGCGCACGACCTGTCGCCGCTCGGCTACGACGCCCGCCTGTTGGCCGTGCGGCTGCTGCTGTCACTCACCGTGGCCATACCCCTCGGAGTACTGGTCTGGCTCGCCGTACGCGCTTGGAGCATCGAGACCATCGACGCCACCAGGTGGCTGCTCGGCAGTGACTTCAGCTGGCGCATCGTAGCCGGCCTCGTGCTCCTCGAAGCACTCGCCGTTCCCCTGCGACTCGTGTTCGATGCACTCGCCTGTCGCGCCATGGGGCGTGTGCCCGACGGCACTTCGTCTCGCTGGAGCGCCGGATACGTGCGCATCTGGCTCAAGCCATCGCTCGTCGATGGCGGCTCGCGTTGGCTCTACGGCACGCTGTTCTGGCCCTACTGGCTGCGACTTTCCGGCATGACCGTCGGGAGTGACTGCGAGATCAGCAGCCTCCTCGACACCGTGCCGGAGTCGGTCACCATCGGCAACAAGAATTTCTTCGCCGACGGCATCTATGTCGGCGGCCCGCAGCTGCACCGCGGCACCGTCACGGTGGCGCACACCACCTTTGGCAGCAGCACCTTCCTCGGGAACGGCGCCATCATTCCCGCGGGCATGCAAATGCCTGACGATGTGCTGCTCGGCATCTGCACCATCGCCGACCAGGCCACGCTGCGATCCGGCAGCGCCTGGTTCGGTCAGCCGGCGTTCGAGCTGCCGCATCGCGAAGTCATCGAGTACGATGCCACCTTCACGTTCGATCCCACGCCGTTGCGCTATGCCACGCGCGTTTTTTGGGAACTGTCGCGTTTCGTGGTCCCCGCGCTCCCCGTACTCGTCGGCCTGCTCTGGTTCAAGCTCATTGCCAGCTGGTCGCATGTCCCGCTGCCGCTCTTCATCCTCGGCATTCTTCCGCTGGCGACACTGACGGCCGGCGTCCTCTTTGCCGCGCTCATCATCGCCTTCAAGTGGGCGCTGCTCGGCAAGGTGCAGCCCGCCATGCATCCGTTGTGGTCGTCGTGGGCCTCGCGCTGGGACCTTATGTGCCTGGCCTGGAACGTCTGTGCGGGCTCTCTGGTGACACAACTC
>CANNKR010000197.1 GCA_947504615.1 Gemmatimonadota bacterium
GTGTGGGGGCCATGGCGCCCGGATACTGCAGGGCATCACCGACCGCCTCGCGCGCCGCAATGAGGCGGCGCACGTCGTCCGACAACGCGCTGGCGATTTCGATATGCGTGGTGATCCCCTGCTCCGACATCGACCCGGCGTGCATCCGCAGGAGGTTCAACCGGACGGTCTCGAGCGCGCCCACGGCGTCGCGCAGTTTGCCCTGCACGAGATCGCGTTCGGCGCGCAGCGGCGCGTGCGCTTCATCGGTGCCGGCCGCGCCACTGAGCGACACGGCCTCGTTCAGCGACTCCAGCCGCGCCCGCAGTGCCTGCGCGTCATCCTGCAGTCGCTGCAGCAGCGGGGGGAGCGCCACCAGCGCGACGCGCGAGGCCTTGGGCAGCGAGTCGTACAGTTGCTCAGCCGCCATACCCAGCGACAACTCGGTGGCGCGGTGCGTCATCGCCGACACCACGGGAGCGCCGCGGCGCAGGCGCCGCGCGACCGCGAAGCCCATCGCGCCAATGCGTCCCGTCCAGAACTTTCCCCAGAACTCCGTGGATCCGTCGCGCTGTGACTCTCGCAGGACGCGGCGCAACCAAGCCGACCAGAGGCCGAGGCCGCCGACGGTCCATATGGCGGGGAGAATGATCTGCGCGGTGAGCCTGCCGGACGGGGAGAACCAGGCAATGGCCGCCAGCGGCACCGCCACGAGGCAGAAGTTCAGCGAGAGGCGCGCCGTCACCGTGACGATGCGCTCGAAGGCACTGTAGATCTGCCCGGACGGTTCGGCCCGTTCCTCGCGCGAGCGCTCGAGTTCCGCCTTGAATGCGGGGGCGAGGTCGGCATGGGTGAATCCGAGTCCGAGCAGCGATCGCGCCTGCTGCACCACGAACAGCGCCTGCGCCGCCACCACGCCGACCCCGAGCGCGGCAAAGGCCGCCACTTCACCGAGCAACACGCTGACGCCCGTGCTCGCGACAGCCAGCGCGGTGAACGTCAGGATCGTGCCCCCGCTGTCCATCCGCCCGCTGCGCTTGACGAAGCCGCGCAGCGCCGCGGGCAGTTCGCGACGTTGCGCCATGGCGAGCCCGAGTTGCTCAGCGAGCCCCTGCGCGCTCGCGGGACGATCGGCGGGCCCCTTGGTCAGGCAGCGGTCCACCAGCAGGGTGAGCTTGCGCGGCAATGCGAGCCCCAGCGAACCCAGCGGCGCCGGCGCATCGTTGACGTGGCGCGCAAGAATTTCGGTGGCGGTCTTGCCTTCGAACGGCAGGCGGCCCGAAAGCGCAAAATAGGCGGTGACGCCCAGTGAGTAGAGGTCGCTGCGCGCATCGATCGCCTGCCCCAGCGCCTGCTCGGGACTCATGAACTCGGGCGTCCCCGACACACGTTCCGCGGAGGCGTCGCCCGCCACGGCAGCGATGCCGAAGTCGGCCACCAGCGCCCGCCCCGTGGCCGCCTCCAGCAGGATGTTGTCGGGCTTCACGTCGCGATGCACCACGCCCAGGCCGTGCGCATGGTCCAGCGCCCACGCCACTTCGCGCAGCACACGCGCCCCCTCGGACGCCGACAGCGGGCCGCGCGTGCGCACCCGCTCGGCGAGTGTCACGCCATCGACGAACGGCATCACGAAGAAGACGAAGCCGCCGACGTCGTCCACTGCGTGAATGGGGACGATGTGCGGATGCGAGAGTCGGGCCGCGGTCCGTGCCTCGCGCACGAAGCCTTCGCGGAGCGCCGGACGCGCTGCGAGTTCAGGCGGAAAGAGCTTGATGGCGACCATGCGGTCCAGATGGACTTCACGCGCCAGATACACGACGCCCATGCCGCCGCGGCCGATTTCGCGGTCGATGAAGTACCGCCCGGCGAGGGCCTGCTGGAAAGCGAGAAAGAGCGGATCAGGCGGCGACTGGCTCACGTCGCCGAAGATACCCCGCTGACCCGTGCAGGGCGAGGCGTTACCGTGCGCCTCCGCAGCGACGCACGTCGACGGTGGCCACCTGGCCGCGCGCCACCTTCACCTGCACGCTCTGCGTGCGTCCGCGCAGCGCGCAGGTGAACGTCCACGATTCGTCGAGATGCGCCTGCTCGTGCTGGCTGGGGCGCAGTGACGGGTTCACGTGCCACGTCACCTCGCTGGCCCCCTTCGGCACGATCATCGACGACGTGATCGTGGTCGGCAACTTGATCGGCGGTGCCTTGGTGCTGTCAGCCTGGATGATCGGTGCGGTCTCGAGGTCGAAGCGCTTGGAGATCGTCAGGGTGGCGCCGGCGGGGGCGCGCACCTTCAGCACGCTATGCAGCGCCGGATCAGAGGCTGCGGCATACAGCCGGAGGAAGCCGGCGCGCGCGTTGGAGCCCGGATACGCCCCCGTGCCGGCGTACTGGTCGACGACGAACGAGTACGGGGGATGGAACGAACGCTGTCCCGGCGCGTGCTCGAATGTGAAGGCCAGCGTACCCGCCGAGTAGTAGGCCTGCTCTTCCATCGTACCGCTCGCCACGTAGTAGACCTTGGGCCAGGGCCCCGCCTGCCAGTTGAGATCCTTGCCGAGCAGCTGCGCGAGCGAGTCGTACGGCACCACATCAGCCGGTGTTGGCTCTTCGGCGGCACTCGGCACGCGCAGCACCTTGGCATCCGGCGTGTGGTTGCTGAGCGCGACGACCACCTGATTGGCGGCCATCAGGTCGCGCATGTTCTGGATCTCTGGTTCAGAGAAGGGCGCCGGACCGCGGTAGCTCCCCTGGTTCGCCCCGACGTTGGCGCCGCCACCACCCCAGAAGGCGCCGTAGTTGCGGTTGAGGTCCACGCCGGCTCCGGTATTGAGCGGATTGGCGCACTCGGCAAAGGTCGGCACCTTGCCGGCCTCGATCCGGCAGTTCTTCCGCTTCTGCTCGTTCAGCAGCGACCGGGACAGGTCGTAGCCATCCGGGTTCACCACGGGGACGACGACGAAACGCACGTTGTCGAGCAACCGCGTCATGGTCGTGTCGACGCCATCGTTCTTCAGCACGTCGTACACGAACTCCATGGTCAGCTCGACGGTGGGCCATTCGCGCGAATGGTGCAGGCCGGTCATCAGGAAGACGGGCTTGCCCGAACTCGTCGTCACCTGATGCGAGATCTCCAGTGCCCAGACGGTCTGGCCAAGCAGCGACTTGTGCGGCAGCGCGAACCGGACGACGCGGTCTGGGTAGGCGGCCGCGAGATGCTCGAGTTCGAGATTGGTCTCGGTCAGCGTGCGGTAGGTGACGCGCGCCGTGGGGAGCGAAGACGTCGTGGCCGGCCGTGGGGCGGCGGCCGTCGCCGGCGCCTGCGCCAGCGCTGCCGGCGCGACTGCAAGAATACAGAGCACAGCAAGCGGGCGTATCCGCGACATCAGGGCCTCATTCGGAGAAAGTGAGTACACAAGCAGTACGCGCGTGCAGGCGGTCCTGCTGTCACCGCGCTATCGCGGCCGAGCCGGGCGGCGCAGTTCCGCGATGGCCGCTCCGTCCTTGCGCGGATCCGACGCCCCGGAGTTCAACCCCGTCGTGAAGTTGCGCTGCACCACCTGCCCCGACCCCATGCGCGTGGACGAGAAGTCGCCGCGCATCACGACCTCGTGGCCGAGCGCCGCGAGTTCCTTGCGCACCGACTCGGCGATACGCGATTCCAGGTTCACGTCACAGCCGGCGAAGGTCTCCTTGGAAAAGCGCGGGACGTCCAGCGCCGCCTGCACATTCATGCCGAAATCCACCACGTTCGACACGAACTGGGCGTGCGCCTGGGCCTGGTTCCATCCGCCCATGATGCCGAATGCGATGCGCGTGTCACCCTTTTCCATAAAGGCCGGAATGATCGTGTGCAGTGGCCGTTTGCGCCCGACAAGCACGTTGGGGCTCTGTGGATCGAGTGAGAAACCGCCTCCGCGGTTGTGCAGCACGAAGCCGGCGCCATCCACGGCGATCCCCGCGCCGAAGCCGACGGTGGAGTAGTTGCTCTGGATGAGCGAGATCATGTTGCCATCCTTGTCGACCACGCTGAGGTACGTCGTGCCGTTGTCGGTGCCGGACGGCGCACCGGCCGGCACGGTGCACGCGGCCTTGGCGGCGTCGATCAGCTTGGCGCGGTCGGCCGCGTACGCCTTGGAGCGCATGGCGTCCACGGGGACCTTGGCAAAGCGCGGGTCGGCGTCGTAGCGCTGCATGTCGGCGTACGCGAGCTTCTTGGCCTCGATCATCAGGTGGAGCGCGCGCGCCGAGTTGTGGCCGGCGGCGGCGAGCGGAAAGGTCTCCATGATGTTGAGCATCTCGAGTGCGGCGATCCCCTGCCCGTTCGGCGGCAGTTCGTAGACCGTCCAGCCGTGATAGGTCGTGGAAATGGGATCGACCCACTCGCCGTCGAACTCGGCGAGGTCGGCCGCGGTCATCGTGCCGTCGTGGCTCGTTGAGGTCGCGAGGATCTTGGTGGCGACAGCGCCCTTGTAGAAGGCCGCGGGGCCGCTTTTCGCGATCTGCCTATAGGTCCACGCCAGCTCGGGGTTGCGGAAGAGCTCACCCTCGGACGGCACCCGGCCGCCGGGGAGATAGAGCTTCGCCGTGGGCGCATCCTCCTTCAGGATTTTCTCGCTGTCGCGCCAGTAGACGCTGACCACCTCACCCACGGGAAAGCCCGCCTCGGCGTAGTCGATGGCCGGGGCGAGCACGCTGGCGAACTTCATGCGGCCGAAGCGCGAGAGCAGCTTGTCCCATCCGTTGACCGCGCCCGGCACCGTGACCGCGTGGATGCCGCGCTGCGGCATGCGCGTGATTCCCTTGGCGCGCAGGTAGTCGGCGGTCAATGCCTTCGGCGCCCACCCCGACGCATTGAGGCCGTAGAGCTTGCCCGTCTTCGCTTCGTAGATGATGGCGAAGAGGTCGCCGCCGATGCCGTCGTTCATCGGGGCGATCAGCCCCATCATGGCGTTGGTGGCCACCGCCGCATCAATCGCATTGCCACCGGCCTCGAGGATCGACGCCCCCACCTGGGACGCGAGGACGCTCTCGCTGGCCACCACGCCGTTGCGCGACGTCACCATGGAACGCGACTGCGACCGGTCTTGCGCTGCGGCCGGCCCGGCGACGGTCAGGAAGCAAAGGATGGCAGCGAGTGTCGGGCGCATGGCGCGTCTCCAGGGAGGGGTGCGGCGTGAAGATACCCACGCGTCGTGGCGGAGGCGTCCATTGCACAGTTGCAGGCGGCGCTTGCCGAGGGGCGCGTGACCTCACGGGAGAAAGTAGCGGCTAGGTTCCCCCGTTCTTTCGATGTCACGACAGCCGCCGGTAAAAAGGCAGCTCCATGTACACGTCAGCCCGCGCATAGTCGGTCGGGGCTGGCAGCGGCCGCTGAACGAATCCCAACCGCTCATACAGGCGAATCGCTCCCGTCAGACTGCTGTTGGTGAGAAGAAACAACGCCTCCGCCCCCTGCTCCTTCGCCCATGCGATTACGGCCTCGCCAAGGAGCGCACCCAGGCCGCGCCCCCGATGGCTCGGAGCAACGGCCATCTTGGCGAGCTCGAATCGATGGCCTGGTCCCTTGATCGCGGCCACAGTGCCAACGGGAGTGTCGCCATCAAGGGCAAAGAATATCTGGCCTCCAAGGTCGACGATGGAGGCCTTGGGATCGGCAAGGATCTTCAGGTCAGCAGCCTCAATGTGAAAGTGCTGCTCGATCCACGCCCGATTGAGCGCAGTGAACGCGGCTGCAAGCTCTGGCTGGAATGAGACAACCTCCACGAGCAACCTCTCGGCGTTGAGGATTCGAGCTCAGCAAGCCAACACAGAGCCATGCTACACGCTCAACGAACGCCCGCGACCTGTTTCCCGCCACGATACCCCTTCACGCCGTCATTGACGCCGTGCAGGAGCAGCAGGCTTTCGGGGTTGCCGTAGCGTTTCATCAAGTCGATCATCACCGGCTCTTCCCCACCCCACGGGTAGCCGAAGACGACGTCGTAGTCGTCGAGCGCGCGGCCGAGTTCGAGATAGGCGGAGATGCCCGCGCCCATGGTCCCTGTGCGTTCGTCGCCGCTGGCGGTCTTGAACGCGTAGCCCGACGGAAAGAAGCTGCCGGCGACAAACCGCGCCCCCGAGCTGAACCGCGTCGCCAGCGCGCGCGCCGTGCTCACGAGCGACGTGTCGATCTCGATCCCCGACGCCTGCTCGTAGCCGAGCAGGTCCGCCATGATCGTGATGACCCCGGACGCGGAACCCAGTTCAAGGAACGAGCGTCCCGGGGCGCGGTGCGCA
>CANNKR010000198.1 GCA_947504615.1 Gemmatimonadota bacterium
CACGCGGCCAATGCCGAGCGCGGCGCCGATGATCGCGAGACCGGCGCCGATACCGGCACCCATCATCGCCCATGCGCCCATGTAGTCCTTCGTGTACGCCGCAGCCTGCATCAGGGGATACATCATTGGTGGTCGCTCCAGAAGCTTGAAGTGGTCCTGCTGTCAGCACCCGCAACGGGTCTCCCCGCCACCATCCGCCCTCGAGCCCCGGGGCCCAGCGGACTTTGCCGGGCATTTGCCCGGCTACCTGGCATCGAAGCTGGGTGATGGCTGCGATGTACTTCACTGTGAGAACTGCTAAAGAAGCTCTACGCTTTACGCTTTACGCTTTACGTCGTACGACTTACAACGTACGGCGTACAGCCCACAGCTGCTGTACGCTGTTTCGACTAGTGGTGGCTCTCCCGCACCAACCCAATGAACACCGAACTGAGAAGGGTGAAAATGAACGCCTGCAGCAGCGCCACCATCAGTTCCAGCAGCATGATCGCCACCGCCATCGCCACCGGGGCCGGCGCAATCGCGTACGACCCGAACGTGAAGATCAGCCCGACCAGCGCCAGCACCACGATGTGCCCCGCCGTCATGTTGGCGAACAGACGGATGGTGAGCGCGAACGGCTTGGTGAACTTGCCGATCAATTCCACCGGGCTGAGAATCATCGACATCGGGATCCGCATCATCAGCGGCATGTCCTTCGGCCAGAAGATGATCGTGTTGATGTAGCCCATGCCCAGCGCCTTCATCCCCGCCACTTCGATGACCACGAAGGTCATGGTGGCCAGCGTCAGCGTCACCGAGATGTTGCCGGTGGCGGTGCTCATGTAGGGGATGAGGCCCAGCATGTTGGCGAACAGGATGAAGAAGAACAGCGTCAGCAGGTACGGCACGAAGCCCTCGCCGTGGTGGCCGACGTTCGGCAAAATGACTTCGTTGCGGATGTAGAGGATCATCGCCTCGATCGCGCCCGCCAGCCCCTTGGGCGGCAGTCCCAGCGCCGCGCGCTTCTTGTGCGACTGGGCCGCACCCACCAGCACCACGATCAGCAGCACCGCCACGATCCACAGCATCACCACGTGCTTGGTGGGCGAGGTGTCGACATGGAAGTTGCCGACGATCGGCAGCGGAATGTCGAACGACGGCCAGCCGTTCGGCAGCGTGATCTCTCGCGCAAACCCGTGCGCCGCGTTCAGCGACGGCACCTCCATGTGCCTGGAGTCGGTGATGTGCGGCGTGATGATGTCGACTTTTTCCTCGGCCGGCGCCGCGGCAGCATGCGCGTCCTGCGCCGCTACCGGGGAGGAGGCGAAGAGCGCGACGAACGCGAGGGCGAGGAATCCGAGCTTCATGGCTTGAGAAAGACGGGTTCGATCAGCGTGGAAACGAAGAAGAACGCAGCCAGGCTCAGCAGGGCAGGTTCCAGGGGAAACCCCATCACCTTGGTGCCGACCAGCGCGTGCAAGACCAAAGTCACGAACCGCAGCAGCATGCCCGCGCCCCAGCCGGCGATCATGTGGACCGGCGTGAAGATGCGGACGAAGACGAAGCCGATCACCTGAATGGCCAGCGCGATTCCCGCCGAGAACCAGATCGCCTGCTGGGCCTGTGGGGTCGGCCAGAGCCGCGACAGCAGCCAGGCGAGACCCACAATGAGCACCAGCGACAGCCCGGCGAACGACAGGGCGCGCTTCACTTCGTCTCCTTGTCCAATCGGTCCTGCTCCTCTTCTCGGCGTTCGGCGGCCTTCAGGGCTCGGTACATGCTGTAGAAGGCTGCAGAGGCGCCGATGAAGACACCCAGGATCAGGAACCACGGCGAGGTGCCGAGTTTGCCGTCCACCCATTGCCCCGCGTACAGGAACAGGAGGAGCGACAGCACAAACTGCAGTCCAAGCCCCGCAAACTGGGCTGCTGGACCCGACCCGAAACTCCCCTGGTTCAGAGGGGACTCACCACGCTTGCGCGTGCCCTTCGAGTCTCTCGCCACAGCCTTTAAAATTAGGCACTTGTGAAATATTTCGCAAGCGAAAACCACCGCCGATTGCCCCGGCACTGTGTCCGCGACCGACTGGGCCGGCAAGTGGACAACTCAACCAACTGGGACTTTCGCTGAGCGGATTCCGACCAGAGGACTCCCATTCGGCCATTTGGACGATCGGTCATAATGACCGAACGACCAAGTGCTGGTGGATTGGGCACTTGGAGGGTGACCATCTGTTTGACGGATCGTCAAGCTGACGGTATGTTCCACCGCGTGACAGCGTGATCCTACCGCTCGGGGATCACAAATGTGCGCCTTACCCCGAAGAGAATGAACGGTCGCGTCTCTTTCGTGATGTTGGTCATCGCTGTGCTCGCCTTCGCGTGCACGCGTTCGCGCACCCCCGAGTCTCTCGCCGCTCGCTCGGCGCACCACAAGAAAGGCACTGCCGTCGCATCATCACTCGATGTGCGTGTCAACGACGGCGTGCACTTTGCGCTGCGGGTGGTCAATGAAGGCGACAAGAAGGTCGAGCTGAATTTCCCCAGCGGCATGACGCACGACATCGCTGTGCTCGACGAGCACGGCAAGCAGGTCTGGCGCTGGAGCGATGGACGCCTCTTCACGGCCGCCTACCAGAACAAGGTGTTGCGCAGTGACGACACGCTGTCGTATTCGGAGTCGTGGCGTTCGCCCGCCCCGGGGCGCTACATCGCCATCGCCCGCCTGGTGTCGCAGAACTTCCCCATGGAACAGCGCGTCGAGTTCGCCATTCCCTGAGGCATTGAACGCTCCAGCCGTTGTCGCGTAAATCAGACGGGCGCACTTCCAACGGGGAGGGGCGCCCGTAGCTTTACTCCGAACGGCAGGAACCGCTGCACCCCGTGCGTTTCCCCGCCGTCTACCGTCTACCGTCCACCGTCTACCGTCTCCCGTGCCGACTGCTGACTCGCGCGACCTCGCGCTGCTCGACCGCCTGAAGGTGGCGCACAAGGAAATCGGCACCGAGATCGGGCGCCGCATCATTGGGCAGACCGAGATCGTGGACAACATGATCGCCGCTATCCTCGCCGGCGGTCACGTGCTCCTCATTGGCGTGCCGGGCCTCGCCAAGACGCTGCTGATCCAGACCATCGCCGAGACGCTCGACCTGCAGTTTTCGCGCGTGCAGTTCACGCCGGACCTCATGCCGAGCGACATCACCGGCACGGAGCTGCTCGAGGAAGATCACGGGACGGGCAAGCGCTCCTTCAAGTTTGCCAAGGGGCCGGTCTTCGGAAACATCGTGCTGGCCGACGAGATCAACCGCGCGCCACCGAAGACGCAGGCCGCCCTGCTGCAGGCCATGCAGGAGCACACGGTGACGGTCGCGGGCAACACGTATGCCCTGCCCGAGCCGTTCTTTGTGCTCGCCACGCAGAACCCCATCGAGCAGGAAGGGACATACCACCTGCCCGAGGCGCAGCTCGACCGCTTCATGTTCGAACTGCGGCTGGGTTATCCGTCGCAGGAAGAAGAGGAGCGCATCGTCAGCACCACCACGGGCTCGCAGACGCAACAGTTGCGCGCCGTGCTTGGCGCCGATGAACTGCGCGAGATGCAGAAGCTGGTGCGCCGACTGCCGGCGCCGCCGAGCGTGGTGAAGTTCGCCGTAGAGATGGCGCGTGCCACGCGCCCTGCTGAGCCCGGGGCGAGCGACGCGGTCAAGAAGTACATCGCCTTTGGGGCGGGGCCGCGCGCGGGACAGAACCTGGTGCTCGGGGCCAAGGCGCGGGCGGCCATGGACGGACGGCCGGTGCCGGACCTCGACGACGTGCGGGCCGTGGCCTTCACCGTGCTGCGGCATCGCATTGTGCTGAACTTCCAGGCAGAAGCAGAGAACATGTCGGTGGAGAAGATCCTGAACTTGAAGTAGCGCCCCGGGGGCGTCTGGGCGCGGGGTGCCTGGGCGTTCGGGGCACCGGCGCTCCCGTTGGCTTGCGGCGGGATTCCGGCTGGGGTAAAGTCTGCGGGTTCGCGTTCCCCCCGACCCGTCCGGTGTCCCAAAATGACGCTGCGATGACGCCCCCTGTTCAATTCGTCGCATGGACCACGACGGCCACAACCAACTGATCCTGCGCGGGATCGGCCGATCCGAGATCGTCATTGGGTCGCTGACGCTCGTTCCCGATGCCGGGATGCTCTTTCCGCTGGCATTGGTACTGGCGCAGCGTGCCGGCGAGCGCATCACGCGCGCCGAACTGCTCGAGTGGCTGTGGCCCGATGCCTCGGTGGCGTCGGGCCGCCACTCCCTGCGACAGGGGCTGTATCGCCTGCGCAAGGCGGGACTCGTGTGCGACGACCGGGGCGACGAGATCGTGGTGGATCCGGCCGCCATCGACAGCGATCTCTCGGCGGTGCTCGTCGCCGGTTGGCCGGAGTCGGCCGAATCGCGGGTCATCGAGTCGGCTTCGGCGGTTCTTCCCGGCTTTTCGCCCGTCGAAGGGAGCGCACTGGGCGAGTTTACGGAGCAACTGCGATCACGGGTGGCCGCGCAGTATCGGCGGGCCACGCTGCATCGTATTGCGGCCTCACGGCGCGAGGGACGCTGGCGCGAGTTGGAGCATTGGGCGCTGATGTGCCTGCAGGCCGATCCGCTGAATGAGGAGGCCACGCTGGCGCGCGCCGAGGCCGCGGCAATGGTCGGGGCCAAGCACGAGGCGATGGAAATACTCGAAACGTACCTCAAGGAACTCGGTGAACATTCCAGAGTGATCGGGCTGCCCGTGCGGATGCTCAAGCGTCGCATCTCGGAGTTGACCGACACCACCGGGCGCCGGGTGATGGCTACGTCGGCGCCCTTCGTTGGTCGGCACGAGCAGCTGGCGCGTGTGCAGGACGCGCTCGCCGAAGCCCGTGGGGGGGCCGCGACGGCACTCTGGCTCGTCGGTCCGGCGGGGATCGGCAAGTCGCGGTTGCTGAAGGAAATCGAGCGCGCCTCGAAGATGGCCGGGTGGACCGTGGTGCGCGGTCAGGCGCATCCGTCTTATGAGGATCGTCCCTTTGCCCTGCTGACCGACATGCTGCCGGAGTTGTTGGACGCGCCCGGGGCGCTGGGTGCCGCTCCCCATGCCTTGTCGTTGATGCGGCAGATGGGGACCGTGACGGTGGACGCGGAGCCGTTGCCGCCCGAGGAGGCGCGGGGGCGGCAACACGCCGTCTATCACTCGTGGGTCGAGCTGATGGATGCCGTGCTGGGCGAGGGGGCACTGGTGCTCCTGCTCGACGACGTCCACTGCAGCGACCCGCTGACGTTGCTGTCATTCGCGCGCTTTCTGGAGAGCCGCCCCAAGGCCCGGCTGGCGGTGATCCTGACGGCACGGCGCGTGCCCACGCGCGAGGACTCGGCCGCCGCTCGGTTGCTCTCGGCGGCGGAGGAGCGGGTGGGGCCGCTGTCGGACGAGGAGATGCGCGACTTCACGCGGGGGGCCGGCCTCGCGGCGGACGCGCGGTTCGACGAGGTCGCACAGCATCTCGGGACTGCGTCCGGGGGCAATCCGCTCTTCCTCAGTCATCTCGTGCACCGGCACCAGTCGCAGCGCGATGTGGCGGAGACGCCGCCGGACCTCGCGACGTTGATTGATGGTCAGTTGCGGACGTTGTCCAAGGAAGCCACGCGGCTGTTGCAGGCCTGTGCGCTGCTGGGACAGCACGCGCGGTTGCCGCGGATCGAGCGCGCGCTGGGCGTTGAGGCGCCGTCCCTCGTGTCCGCGTTTGGCGAGTTGGACGAGATGCTGGCGCTGCCGAGCGACCCCGGGGTGCCGCTGGCACCGCACGACCTGTGGACCGAACGGGTGCGCCGGGGGATGACGAGTGGCGTGTTCCGCAGCCTGGCGGTGAGCGTGGCGCGGGTGCTGGAGGCCGACGCCGTCACAGACGGCGGCATCGAGTTGTCGTGGGATGCGGCGCGCCTGTATCAGGAGAGCGGCGAGAAGCAGTTGGCGTACGCGACGATGATGCGGTGCGCCGAGTATCTGATGCGCACCGGCGCGACGTCGGAAGCCAGCCGGGCGTATCTGGCGGCGAGCGAGTATGCCGTGACGCCGGCGGGGGCGGTGGAGGCGTTGATGGGGCGGGTGAAAATGCTACAGGCGATGGGCGAATGGGGAGAAGTTTTGGCGGCGCTTCCGATGTTAGAAGTTCGCGAAGGTTCTCCTCTCGGCCCGACTGAACACGCCCAGTACCATCTAATTGACCTTGAAGCAAGATGGTTCTCGTC
>CANNKR010000199.1 GCA_947504615.1 Gemmatimonadota bacterium
CCCCTGGTCGAGCATGAGGCCGGTGACCGTCTTCGGCGCGAAGCCGATGCGGCGCACGTGAATCGTCACCGTGCCGGCGGCAATGCCACCGACCGCGAAGCGGCCGTCCACCCCCGAAGAGGTGCCGAGCGTGGTGCCGACAACCTGCACGCCGACGTCGGACAGACCGAGCCCGGTGGCGGCATCGATCACCCGCCCGGCGAGGCGGCCGGAGCGGGCCTGGGCATTGAGGGTGGTGGCCGCAGAGACCGCAGCGAACAGGAGCAGGGCGCGGAGGACACGTGACATGATCGGAGGTCGCAGGAGGGAAGGTGCGGGCGCGGGCGCGTGCCTGCGCTACACCACGAAAGCTCCCAGTGCCCGGCGACGGTCCGACCACAACCCTGCAACGGACGGGTAACAGCCGCGCCCGTGTGGTGCCTACTGCCGGGCCTGCTCCGCGTGATGCTTGATCTGCTTGCCTTCGGCCAGGAACACCGCGTCCTCGCCGATGTTCGTGGCGAGGTCCGCCACGCGCTCGAGATTCCGGCTGACGAGCAACAGTTCAAGCGACGGGTTGATGGTCCGCGGGTCGCCCATCATGTGGGTGAGCATGACGCGAAAGAGCGAGTCGTGCAGGGCATCCACCACGTCGTCGCGCTTGCAGACGTCGCGTCCCAGCGCACCGTCTCCGCGGACGAAGGCGTCGAGCGCGTCGGCCAGCATGGAGCGCGCCCGGCGTGCCATCTCGGCGATGGACGGCTCGGGCGTGACGTGCGTCGGCAGGGCGTGCATGCGCAGGACACTCTGGGCGATGTTCACGGCGTGGTCGCCCACGCGCTCGAGGTCGCTTGTCACCTTGATGGTGCTGATGAGGAAGCGCAGGTCCTTGGCCATCGGCTGCTGGAGAGCCAGCAACTCCACGGTCAACTGTTCGACCTCGAGTTCCTGCTGGTCGATCTCGCGGTCGGCCTCGATGACCGCCTGCGCCTTGCCGACGTCTTGCGTGAGCAGGGCGTCGACGGAGAGTTCGACCAGCTCTTCGGCGCGCGCCGACATGGCAAGCAGGCGCTGCTTGAGCGCGCCCAGCTGGTCGTGAAAGTGGCGAAAGCCGGACGTCGTCTCGGTGGTCATCCGAATCTCCCGGTGATGTATGACTCGGTGCGTTCCTCGCGGGGCGCGGTGAACAGCTGGTCCGTGGCGCCGTGTTCGACGAGACGGCCAAGGTAGAAGAACGCCGTCTGGTCCGACAGGCGCGCCGCCTGCTGCAGGTTGTGCGTGACGATCAGCACCGTCAGGTCCTTCTTGAGCTCCCACAGCAGTTCTTCGACCTTCTGCGTCGCAATCGGGTCGAGCGCCGAGCAGGGCTCGTCGAGCAGCAGCACCTCGGGCTCGTTGGCGAGTGCGCGGGCAATGCACAGGCGCTGCTGCTGGCCGCCGGAGAGTCCCAGCGCGCTGGTGCGCAGGCGATCCTTCACCTCGTCCCACAGCGCGGCCCGGCGCAGGGCCTGCTCCACGATGTCGTCGAGCTGATCGCCCGAGGGCTTGCGGTTGAGTCGCGGGCCATAGGCCACGTTGTCGTAGATCGACTTCGGGAACGGGTTCCATCGCTGGAACACCATCCCGATCCGCTGGCGCAGCTGCACCACGTCGACGCCGCGGTCCAGTACGTCATCGCCATCCAGGCGGAGCGTCCCGGCGGTGCGAACCCCAGGCGTCAGGTCGTGCATGCGGTTGATCGAACGCAGGAAGGTGCTCTTGCCACACCCCGATGGCCCAATGAGCGCCGTGATCGCCCTGGGGGCGATATCGAGCGTGACGTCAAAGAGCGCCTGCATCTCGCCGTACCAGAACGAGTAGCGGTCGGCGGACAGCGCGCCGGTGATCGTCCCGCTCATCCGAACCGCCCGGTGATGTAGGCTTCGGTGCGTTCGTCGCCCGGCGTCGTGAAGAGCCGCGACGTCGGCGCCACTTCCACCAGCTCGCCGTGCAGCATGAACGCCGTGCGGTCCGAGACGCGCGCCGCCTGCTGCATGTTGTGCGTCACCATGACGATGGTCACCTCGCCGCGCAGTTCATAGACCAGCTCCTCGACTTTCTGCGTGCTCAGCGGGTCGAGCGACGCCGTCGGTTCATCGAGCAGCAGCACGCGGGGCTTCGTGGCGAGTGCACGCGCGATGCACAAGCGCTGCTGCTGGCCGCCGGACAGCGCCAGGGCGCTGTCGCGCAGCCGGTCCTTCACCTCGTCCCACAGCGCCGCGCGCTGCAGCGCCCAGACGGCGATCTCGTCCTGCTCGGCCCGGGACGGGGCCTTCCGTCCGTCCGCCCGCAGCCCGGCGACCACATTGTCGCGGATGGACATCGTGGGAAACGGCGTGGGGCGCTGAAAGACCATGCCGATGCGACGGCGCACCTGGATGGCGTTCACTTCCCGGGCGTAGATGTCGCGGCCGTCGAGCAGCACTTCGCCCTCCACGCGCGCAGTCGGCACGGTCTCGTGCATGCGGTTGAGGCAGCGCAGCAGCGTGCTCTTGCCGCACCCTGACGGGCCGATGATCGCCGTCACCTGGCCTTCGTTGAAGTCCACGGTCGCCCCGCGCACCACGCGCTGCGCGCCGAAGTAGGCGTCCAGCGAGTGCACGGCGACGCGCGGCTCGGCAGCCGGGATCGGTGCGTTGGCCACGGGCAGCTCCGCCACCGCGTGCTCAGTCATGGCCACCGCGGAATCGCGACCGCGTGGCGAAACGGGCAACGAGGCTGATGACGAGGACGAGCGCGAGAAGGACGAGCGCGCCGGCCCAGGCCAGCGAGTGCCACTCGTCATAGGGGCTGATGGCATAGGTGAAGATCTGGATGGGAAGGGCGCTGATCGGCTCGTTGACCGACGTCGACCAGAACTGGTTGCCGAAGGCGGTGAACAGCAGTGGCGCCGTCTCGCCGGCGATGCGCGCGACGGCCACGAGCGCCCCGGTCACGATGCCGGGCAGGGCGGTGCGCAGCACGATCGTGAGCGAGGTCCGCCAGCGGGGGTAGCCGAGCGCCAGCGCCGCCTCGCGCAGCGAGGCCGGCACCAGGCGGATCATCTCCTCGGTGGTGCGCGTAACCAGGGGGATCATCATCGCCGCCAACGCGATGCCGCCGGCCAGCGCCGAGAAGTGCTTGACCGGCCGTACCAGAAACTGCCAGGCGAAAATGCCGACGACGATCGACGGCAGGCCGTTGAGCACGTCGGACAGGAATCGCACCAGGAACGCGAACTTCGTGCCGCGATGTTCGGCGAGGTACAGACCGGCGCCGATGCCCACCGGCAGGCCGATGGATGAGGCAATGGCGATGAGCATCACCGTGCCAAGAATCGCGTTGGCCATGCCGCCGCCGGTCTCGCCCACGGGCTTGGGCATCGCGGTGAAGAAGTCCCAGCTCAGCGAGCTGGCCCCCTTCTGGATGAGCAGGCCGAGGATCAGCAGCAGCGGCAGCGTGGCGAGGATGGACGCCACGACCGTCAGCCCCACCATCACGGCGCTTCGCGCCCGGCGCCCCCGGATGGAACGTCGCGGCGGACGGCTCATGCCTTCCCCTGCCGTTCGACGCGCCAGACGAGGAGCCGCGCGATCACGTTGACGATCACCGTCACCAGCAGCAGCACGGCACCCACGGCCATCAACGCCGAGAGGTGCATGTCGTTGGTCGCCTCGGAGAACTCATTGGCGATCAGCGAGGCCATGGTGTAACCCGGCGCAAAGAGCGACGACGAGATCTCGTGCCGGTTGCCGATGACCATCGTAACGGCCATCGTCTCGCCGAGCGCCCGGCCGAGGCCAAGCAGGATGCCGCCGACGATGCCGGAGCGCGCGTACGGCAGCACGGCGCCCCAGATCATCTCCCACCGGGTGGCGCCAAGCGCCAGCGCGGCCTCGCGTTGCGAGCGCGGCACCGCCATCAGCACCTCGCGCGTGACCGAGCTGATGTACGGGAGCACCATGATGGCGAGAATCAGCCCGGCGGCCAGCATGGAGGGGCCGTAGGCCGGGCCGCTGAAGAACGGCGTGTTGCCGAGGTGCAGGCGGTCGCTGAGAAAGGGCATCACGTATTCGCGCAGTGCCGGCACGAGCACGAAGATCCCCCACAGTCCGTAGACCACGCTGGGGATGGCGGCGAGCAGGTCGACCAGAAAGGCCACCGGCTGCCGGAGCCAGGGGGGGGCGAACTCCGACAGGAAAATCGCGACGCCGATGGCCAGCGGCGTCGCGATGACCAGCGCAAGGGCGGACGACACCAGCGTGCCGTAGATGGCCGGTGCCGCACCGAAGACGCCCTCCACTGCGTCCCAGCGGCTGGACGTCAGGAACGACAGCTTGAACGCCGACAGTGCCGGCCAGGCGGCCACGGCGACCTCGATACCGAGCAACACGAGCAGCAGCGGAATGCTGAGCGCAAACGCCGTCGTGATGAAGCGGTACACCCGGTCCCCAACAGAGGCGCCGTGGAGTTGCGTCGAAGGCAATCAGGGTCCCAAAGGAGTCGAGGGCGGCGGAACAGTCCGCCGCCCTCGATCAAACATCCCTGCGTCGTGTCACCCTTCCGTGCCCGTTGTGTAACGGATCTGTCACGACCCGTCACCTGCCAGGGACTAGAAGTTCGTCACCAGGCGGACCTGGAACATCTTCAGCGGCGCGACCACGGTCGTGGGCGCGGTGCCCAACTGCTCCTGGAAATCGAACGCGATCTGTGCGCGCTTGGAGTGGGCCACGTCGATGATCATTGACGCTTCGAACATGTGGTTGCTCTGCGACGACAGCTTGGTGTCGGGCTGGACCTGGTCGAAACGCGCCAGGAAGCTGATCGGCGACTTGGACGTGCTGTCGACCAGCTGGAACGGCCGCACGACCGTGAAGAACGTATAGAGCTTGCCGGTCACGTCGGTCACCGTGCGGGGCGAGGCGCCGGTGTTGGCGCCGCTCTCGGTGCCGTCGATGCGCTGTGAGGCGCCGGCGCCGATGACGAGGCGCGGGTCGCGGATGCCCACGAAGACGCCGTAGCGGTTGCGGCTCAATCCAGTACCCACGGCCCCGATTTGCCCCGCGCCGCCGGTCACGAACTTGCTGGCGGCCTGATTGATCTCGACCCACGGCGACACCGTGAACGTCGTCATCAGGCCGTGCTTGCCCGAGGCGAGGGGCGTGTAGCTTGCCCGCGCCGCGAAGCTCTTGAAGCGGTCGGCCTCGGGCTTGGTGTAGCCGGCGCCGTTGGAGATGACGGCGTAGGCCTCGCCGCGCTTGTTCGGGAAGCCCACCTGCCCGGCGACGCCGACGTCGGCCGACGAGAAGTAGCCGAAACGCTCCACGGCCGTCTGCCCCATCCAGCGGGGCCAGAAGGTCTCGTGGTGCTCGATGGTGACGGTCTGCAGGATGCCGGCGCGGACGAACCCGGTCCATCCCTTGGACGGCACGCGGTCGTACTGCAGGAAGGCGTATTTGTCGCGGAGCACGTGCCCCGTGCCGCTTTGCTGCGCCGACAGGTCAGCGGTGACGCGAATGCTGAGTCGGTCGGCCACCGGCATACGAAAATTCAGGTAGGCGCGCTCGACATCGAACTTGTTGTTGTTCCGGGCGCCGGCGGCGGTCTGGTACTGGAACGCGCCGAAGATGAGGCCCGAAAAGTCGAGGCGCGGTGCGGCGGGTGCTGTCGTCTGGGCGCCAACTGCCAAAGGGGAGGCCACACACAGCGCGGCCACGGCGCGACGCAAAACGATGGAGAGAGACATTGTGAACTCGTGCGCAGGGGAGAACGACGACCGGGGCACCGCGAACGAGCGCGGTGCCCCAGCGTGTGTCGTGCCGGGGACTCTGTGTATTATCGGCCGACGGCGAGTGAAGCTACACGCTTGTCGAGCTGCTTGATCACGTTGGCCGGGAGCGGCGCGTAATCGAGCGCCGGAGCCGACTTCTGCCCCTCGACGAGCGCGTACTTCAGGAAATCCGCCAGCTTCTTGGCCTTCGTGGGGTCACTCATCTTCTCATAGACCAGCAGCCAGGTGAACGAGGAGATCGGGTACGCCTTCTTGCCCGGTGCGTTCACGATCGACACGCGATAGTCGGTGTCCTTCTCGAGCTTCTTGGCCGCGGCGGCCGCGGCCTCGGTGATGGCTTCGATGGTCGGCGAGACAAACGCACCCGACGCGTTCTGCACCTCAGCGTAGGCCAGCTTGTTCTGGCGGGCGTACGCGAGTTCCACGTAGCCAATCGCAC
>CANNKR010000200.1 GCA_947504615.1 Gemmatimonadota bacterium
CGCGAGCGGCGGTTCACCGAGAAGATCATCGACTCGCTGCCGCTGGGGCTGTACGTCATCGACCGCGAGTACCGCATTCAGGCGTGGAACCGCAAGCGCGAGACGGGGATGCAGGGTGTGTCGCGCGACAAGGCCATCGGGCGGACCATTTTCGAGATCCTGCACCGCCAGCCGGGCGAGATGCTGCGTCGCGAGTTCGACGAGGTGTTCGCCACCGGGCGGATCCAGGAATATCAGATGGAGTCGTCGGCCAGCGGTGATCCGCGCACCTACCGCATCACCAAGATTCCCATGCGCCTGGGCGAGTCGGCGGTGACGCACGTCATCACCATCGGCGAAGACGTCACCGACTGGCGACAGGGCCAGCAGCGGTACGCGCAGGCGGAGAAGCTGGCGGCCATCGGCACGCTGGCGGCCGGGGTGATGCACGAGATCAACAACCCGCTGGCAACCATCGCCGCCTGCGGCGACGGGCTGGGCTACCGCCTGGAGGACCTGCAGAAGAAGGGCGCCGAGGTCAACAAGGACCTGTTCGACTACCTCGAGATCATCGACAACGAGGTCGTGCGCTGCAAGCAGATCGTCGACCAGTTGCTCGACTTCAGCCGTCCCAAGCAACTGGCCAAGACGCGCGTGGACCTCAACGAGATCGTCGAGAAGACCCTGTTCCTCATGAAGCACCACGTCGGCTTCAAGAAGATGGCGCTCGTCAAGGAACTCGACGACGCGTTGCCGGTGGTGCCGCTCGGCAATGCGGAGCAGCTCGTGCAGGTGCTCATGGCACTGATGATCAATGCCGTGGATGCGTCCGAGGGGCACGGCACCATCGCCGTGCGGACGCGCAAGGGTCCCTCGGACGCGGACGGGGCGATCATGGAGGTCACGGACTCGGGACACGGCATCGTCCGCACCGAAATGTCGAAGATCTTCGAGCCGTTCTATACCACCAAGGCCCCCGGGCGCGGCACGGGACTTGGGCTCGCCATCTGCTATGGCATCATCCAGGACCACCGCGGGCGCATCGAGGTGGACAGCGTGGTGGGGAAGGGAAGCACCTTCCGCGTCCTGTTGCCGACCATCCAATGGTGATCGCCGAACCGCCGGTGCGGGTGCTGCTGGCGGGTGATGAACCAGACCTCCGCGAGTTGCTCGAGCAGTACCTCACGTCACGCGGGCATCGCGTGACGCGTGCCGCCGACGGGCGTGCCGCCCTGCGCGCGTTGCGCAGCCAGCCATTCGATGTCGCCGTGCTTGGCATCGGCTTGACGGATCTCGACGGGCTGGAGGTGCTGAAGTTGGCGCGCGAGGAGCCCGCGCCGCCGGAGTGCATCATCTGCACCGGGCACGGTACGCCGGAGATGGATCTGGCGGCGATGCGACTGGGAGCGTATGACGTGCTGGCGCACCCGTACCAGCCCGCGGTCACGGAGGCGATGGTGCGGCGGGCATCGGAAAAGCATCGCCTGGCCGCGGACAACCGGCGCCTGACGTCCCGGCTGTCCAAGCTCGACGCGGTGCCCGAGATCCGCACGGTGTATCCGCCGCTGCAGGCGGTGCTGACGCTGGCCGGGCGGGCGGCGACGTCCGAGGCGACGCTGCTGCTGCAGGGGGAGCCGGGCACCGGCAAGGCGGCGCTCGCCCGCGCCCTGCACAAGATGTCGCCGCGTGCCGACGGGCCCTTTGTGGAGTTGTCGGCGCCGTCGGTGGCTCCCGTGCGGCAGGCCACCGAACTGTTCGGCCTCGAGCGTGGGGTGCATGGGTACGCCAGCGCCGGCGCGCTCGAACAGGCGGCCGGTGGCACCCTGTTCATCTCGGAGATCGGGCAGCTCGACGGTACCGTGCAGGGCCAGCTTGGCGATGCCGTGACGAGCGGGCGATACCGGCGGGTGGGCGCCTCGCGCGCGCTCGATGTGGACGCACGACTGATGGCGACCTCGTCGGTGGATGTGACGCGGGAGGCACGCGCGGGGCGTGTGCGCGCCGAACTGGCGGCGGCGTTCTCGGCGGTCGTGATCTCGCTGCCGCCGCTGCGTGACCGTGCCGTGGACATCCCCGCGTTGGCCGAGGCGTTCGTGCGTGAACTCGGCGGGCCGCTCTCCGCCGGGCTTGCTGCCGACGCCGTGGACGCGCTCGGGCGTTATCATTGGCCGGGGAACCTGCAGGAGCTGCGCAACGTGCTGGAGCGCGGCGTGCTGCTGTCCCGCGGCGGCGTGGTGGAGGCGCGGCATCTCGCGCTACCGACGTCGGAGGGGGTGGGTGCGTCGGTGGGCATGCGCCTGGGAGGCATGCCGGCGGAAGCGCTGACGCTCGCAGCGCTGGAACGACGGCACATCGCGGACATGCTTGAACGCACCGGCTGGCATCAGGGGCAGGCCGCGGACGTGCTGGGGATTTCGGTGAAGACGCTCTACCGCAAGATTCGAGAATACGGCTTTCAGCGCCCGGGGGCGCGTGCCTAGATGAAAGTGCTTGTTATAGAAGACGACCCGACCGTCGGCCAGTTCGTGAAACGCGGGCTCGAAGAGCGGCGATGGAGCGTGGACCTCGTCGCCGACGGCCTCGAGGGCGAACGGCTGGCGCGGTCGCAGCCGTACGACCTGGTCGTGCTCGACATGCGCCTGCCGGGCAAGCAGGGGCTCGACGTGCTGCGTGACCTGCGCTCGTGGGGCTTTGAGCGGCCGGTGCTGGTGCTCACTGCGCAGGATGCCGTGGATGCCAAGGTGACGACGCTGCGGGCCGGCGCGGATGACTACGTCACCAAGCCGTTCGCGTTCGAGGAACTGCTGGCGCGCGTGGAGGCGCTGGTCCGCCGGCCGCACGCCATCGCCACGCCGGTGCTGACGGTCGGCGGGCTCTCGCTCGACCTGGACGCCCGCGAGGTGACGCGGGACGGCCGGGTGATCGACCTGACGCCCAAGGAGTTTCTGGTGCTCGAGTACCTCATGCGCCACGCCGGGCGGGTGATGAGCCGCACGCTGATCACGGAATACGCGTGGGGGTATCACTTCGATCCCGGCACGAACATCGTGGATGTCGTCATCAACCACCTGCGCAAGAAGGTGGACGTCAAGGCCGAGAAGAAGCTGATTGCCACCGTGCGTGGCGTTGGCTACGTGGTGAAGGGCTAGGTCGGGCGCGTGGCGTCGATTCGCACTCGCGTCACGGCGGCGTACGCGCTCGCCCTCGTCGGGACGATGCTCGTCTTTGCGGCGGCGCTCTGGACGGCGCGCCGGGCGGCGGTGTTGCGCGATCTGCAGGTCCGCGTCTCGACGCTGGCGGACATCGGCCTCCTGGTGCTGACGCAGGCCGGCTTGCAGAACACGCCGGTGGTGGTCACCACGGACTCGATGCGCGGCCCGGAGTTGCAGCCCAATTTGCGCGCCCGACTCGACGCGGTCCCCGACTTCCTCGTGGTCACCGATTCGCTGCGTGCCCTGTACGTCTCGCAGGCCGTCCGCGACCTCCAGCCGGGCGACCGCGACGCGTTGTTGCAGGCGGCCATGCAACTGACGCCGCTGCACCTCGTGGCGACGGTGGAGTTGTCGGATGACCAACTGCTGCTGGTCGCCCGGTTCGACACCGCCGGACCCGTGCGCCGCGTCGTGTCGGCCCAGTCGATGAGTTCCGCGGAGTTTCTCGGGAGCGAGCAGTTCAGCGTCTTCCTCCTGATCGCGCCGCTGGTGCTGCTGCTCAGCGTCTCCCTGGCGTTCATCATCACCGGGCGCGCCCTGCGCCCCGTGGACGAGATCATCCGCGACGTCTCGGCGATCACCGACGGCCGCTCGTTGCACAAGCGATTGCCCCAGGCGGAGGGCGATGACGAACTGGCGCGGCTGGCCGCCACCCTCAACGCCATGATTGCGCGGCTCGAGCAGTCGTTCTCGGGCCTCCGGCGCTTCACGGCCGACGCGAGCCACGAACTCAAGACGCCGCTGACCGTGCTGCGGGCGGACATCGAGCGGGCGATGGCGTCGGGACCGCGGTCCACCGAAGGACTCGTGGCCCTCGAGGAGTCGTTGCAGGAGACGGCCCGCATGGCCGACCTCGTCGAGTCGCTGCTGACGCTGGCGCGCGCGGACGAAGGGCGGTTCGACCTGCATCGCGAACCGGTGCCGCTGGAACCGCTCGTCATCGACGTGGCGGAGACGGCGCTCATTCTGGGCGAGGCCGCCGGGTTGCGGGTGACCGTGGCCCCCTTGGAGTCGGCGACGGTCATGGGAGACGCGCTCCGCCTGCGCCAGCTCTTCCTGAACCTCGTCACGAACGCCGTGAAGTACACGGGCAAGGGCGGGCGCGTGGAACTGTCGCTGCAGCGGCGCGGCGAGTGCGTGGAGTTCGCCGTGAGCGATACCGGCATCGGCATCGCCGGGGCGGACTTGCCGTATCTCTTCGACCGCTTCTGGCGCGCGGACCGGGCGCGCTCGCGCACTTCGGAGCGTGGCGGCGTGGGGCTGGGGCTCTCGATCAGCCAGTGGATCGCGCGGGCCCACGGGGGATCGATCACGGTGGCGTCGCGGCTCGGACGCGGCTCTACGTTCACCGTGTCGTTGCCGTTGCCGGGCCCGGAACCGACGCCCAATCCTAACTCGGCGTTAAGCGAAACTTAATGTTCCTGCGGTTACAGGCGTAATCTGGGCGCGGTAGACTTGCGAGTACGAACCGCCGTACAAGATTCACTGCCGTCACCAACGGGGTGCGTAGTGTTCAACAACCTGCTTGAATCGAAGCCGCAGAAGCAGAAGTCCGTGGGCGGCTCGATCGCCAGCTTCATCATGCACGTTTTCCTCATCTGGGTCGCTGTCGTGGCTACGGCCAACGCCGGCGAGAAGATGCGCGAAGCGAAGCAGCAGAAGATCGACTTCGTGGAAGTCAAGAAGGATCAGCCGAAGCCCAAGGACATGCCGAAGGAGCAGCAGATTGCTGCGCCGGTGGTCAAGGGCTTCCAGGTCCTGACGGCCCCGATCAACATTCCGGACGTCATCCCTGAGATCGACCTCACGCGGTCGGTTACGAACGAAAGCGACTTTTCGGGCAAGGGCGTGGCGGGCGGCGTGGCCAACGGTGTAAAGGGCGGCATCGTCCCCACCGATCAGACGCAGACGTATTTCGAGTTTCAGGTGGAAAAGCCGGTGGTCGGGGCGCCCGGTTCGACGGCGCCGCGGTATCCGGAGATCCTGAAGTCGGCCGGCGTGGAGGGCGAGGTGCTCGCCCAATTCGTCGTCGACACCACGGGGCGTGCCGAGAACGGATCGTTCAAGGTGCTCAAGACTTCTCACGAGCTCTTCGCCCTCGCCGTCAAGAATGCCCTCCCCGGGATGCGCTTCCTCCCGGCCGAGGTCGGCGGCAAGAAAGTGAAGCAGCTGGTGCAGCAACCGTTCGTCTTCGCCATCCAGAAGTAGTTCGCGACCACCCTTTGATTTGCGGGAGTTTTTTCCATGTCAATGCTTGATCTCTGGCACTCGATGGGCTATTTCGCCAAGGGTATCGTCTACACCCTGATGATCATGTCGGTGTGGTCGCTGTCCATCATGGTGCAGAAGTGGTGGTACCTCCGCAGCGCCCAGAACCAGACGCGCAAGTTCGCGCCCGAGTTCTCGCAGTTCCTCGAAGAGGACAACCTCACCGAGGCCATCAAGCTCGCCGAGTCCTTCAAGAAGTCCCAGGTGGCCGTGGTGCTCGGCGGCGCGCTGGAAGAAATCCGGCCGCTCATTCAGGACGGGTCGGTGACGGTTGCCGACATCAACTCGGCCGAGCGTGCGGTGGAACGTGAAATGCTGATGCAGATCGTGCTCATGAAGCGCGGCCTGGCCATGCTCGCCACGACGGGCGCCACGGCGCCGTTCGTCGGCCTGCTCGGCACGACGATGGGCGTGGTGAACGCGTTCCAGGGCATGGCGGCGGGCGGCGGCGGCGGCATCAGCTCCATCGCGGCCGGCATCTCGGAAGCCCTGATCACGACGGCGTTCGGCCTGCTGGTGGCCATCCCGGCAGTGTGGGCGTTCAACTACTTCCAGACGAAGATCGACAACGTGATGGCGGAGATGACGTATTCGTCGAAGGAAATGATCGACTACCTCATCAAGGGCGTCTCGGGCGAGTTCGGCCGGTCGCGCTTCACCCGCGAGTTCAATACGGCGGCGCAGAACGCCGGCAAGTCCCCAGTCTGACCTGACCATCCACTAGAAGGAGGACGGCGATGGGGATGTCAGTTACTGGA
>CANNKR010000201.1 GCA_947504615.1 Gemmatimonadota bacterium
CGGTAGACGGTAGACGGTAGACGGTAGACGGTAGACGGTAGACGGTAGACGGTAGACGATAGGCGGCTGATAGCGACGTGCCTGACGTCGACGGTCCCCCCGGTCTACGGTCTATTTATTCGTGAACGCATCCCAACTGGTGTCGCTGCTGCCGGCGATGCCCTGCACCTTGAGCGCGAACTCACTGGGATTGGTCGAATAGAACAGGGCGTTCTCGTACGAGATGATGCCCTTGGAGTACCAGGACATCAGGGACTGGTCGAAGCTCTGCATCCCGTACTGCACCGTCCCTTCCTTGATGAGGTCCGGGATGTTGAGCGATTTGTCCATGTCGCGAATGTTGTCCTGCACGGCGGCGGTGTTGATGAGCACCTCGCAGGCCGGCACGCGCCCGGGGCGATCGGCGCGCGGCACGAGGCGCAACGACACCACGGCGTTGAGCGCCGTCGACAGCGAGAAGCGAACGTCGGCCTGCTCGTGCGGAGGATAAAACGACAGCACGCGGTTGATGGTCTGCGTGGCGTCGGTGGTGTGCAGCGTGCTGAACACCATGTGCCCGGTGTCAGCCGCCTTGAGCGCGATTTCCAGCGTCTCGAGATCGCGGATCTCGCCGATGAGAATGATGTCAGGGTCCTGCCGCAGGACGCGCCGCAGCGCCGAGGCGAAGGACCCCGTGTCGAGCCCGACCTCGCGCTGGTTGATGTTGCAGTTGATGTCGCGGTGCAGGAACTCGATGGGGTCTTCGATGGTGATGATGTTCGCGTGGCGCGATTCGTTCACGAACTGGATCATCGAGGCCAGCGCCGTGGACTTGCCCGAGCCCGTGATGCCGGTGACGAGCACCAGGCCACGCGGCTTCATCGAGATCTCCTCCAGCACGGGCGGGAGGTTGAGGTCGCGCAGCGAGAGCGCCTGGAAGGCGATGGCACGGAAGACAAAGGCGATGGTGCCGCGCTGCTGGTACATGTTCACGCGGAAGCGCCCGATGCCAGGCACGCCGATGGCAAAGTCGGCTTCCTTCTCCGCATCGAACTCGCGCTTCTGCCGCACGGGGCAGATCTGCTCACCGATGGACTTGAGTTCCTCGGGCCGCAACGGGGGAAGCTCGAGCGGTTTCAGCTCGCCATTGAGGCGGCACATCGGCGGACGTCCCACCTTGAGGTGCAGGTCGGATGCGCCCATCTGCACGGCCTGCTGCAGCACGATCTTGTAGTTGTACGGGGCCACCGCAGCGGCAACCGCCGGAGCGTCACCCCCCGCCGCCGCGATCGTCTGCGACACCGAGGGCCGGGGCGCGGTGGGATCAGCCATTGGGATCGATGCGGAACAGCACCTGGCCGTACTCCACCGGATGCGCGTCAGTCACGCACACTTCGCGGATCGTCCCCGAGACTTCGCACTCGATCTCATTCATGATCTTCATGGCTTCCACGATGCACAGCACCTGACCCTTGGACACGACCGTTCCCACGGCCATGTACGGCTTGGCCCCCGGTTCCGGCGACGCGTAGAAGGTGCCGACCATCGGCGACTTCACCTCCAGCATCCTGGACGCGGCCTCGGCTTTCGCCGTGGCGGCGGCTGCGGCGGCCGGCGAGGGCACCGCGGCGACCGGCACACCTGGCACGGCCGCAGGCATCGCATACGCGGGCGCGGCCTGAACCATCGCGCGGGGTGCGGCCGCCTTGCTGAGGCGGATCTTCATCCCCTTGTCCGACGAGATCTCGAGGGACTCGACCGACGATTCGTCGAGCATTTCGACGAGTTTTTTCACGTACCGGAGGTCAATCATATTTGGACAGGGTCAGAGAGCGACAGAGAACGACCGAGAATACCAGAGAATACCAGAGAACGACAGAAGACGACCGCGCACGACAGACTGCACCTGCTTCCCTGCCTTAGCCGATCACCATCAGTTCCCGCGGAAAACTGGTCAAAAGTTCAGGCCCATCGGCGGCAAGATGCACATTGTCCTCGATGCGAACGCCGCCCCAGCCTGGGCGGTAGATACCTGGCTCAATGGTGACGACCGCCCCCACCGGAAGCGGCGCATCGGCTGTCTTGGCGAGCCGAGGTCCTTCGTGCACTTCCAGGCCGATGCCGTGACCCAGCGAGTGCCCAAAGGCGTCCCCATATCCACGGGCATCAATGTAGCCGCGAGCCAGAGCGTCGGCATCCCTGCCGCGCATTCCTGCCCGAACACCACCCGAAGCGCTCAGGTTCGCCTCTCGCACAATGTCATGAATCTCCTGCATCTCCGAGTTCACGCTGCGAAGGGCGAACGTGCGCGTGATGTCGCTGCAGTAGCCCTCGTGCGACGCGCCGAAGTCGATGAGCAGGAACTCCCCGCCCTGCAACTCGCGCGATGAGGCCCGGGCATGCGGCAACGCCGCGCGCTCACCCGCCGCGACGATGGTCTCGAACGGCGTGCCGTCACTGCCCAGGTCCCGGAGGTGGTGCTCCAGAATCCCCGCCACCTGTCGCTCGGTGAGCCCCAGGCGCACCTCGGCCACGGTGCGCTGCAGTGCCGCCTCGGCAATACGTACCGCTTCGCGGATCAGAAACAGTTCGCCCGCATCCTTGCGTTCGCGCAACGCCTCCACGACACCGACCGTCGGACGCCACTGCCAGCGCAGGGCGAAATCGGCCAGTCGCTCGTAGTCCGCATGCAACAGGTGCGCCGACTCGAAGGCGACGCGCGCGGCGTCGGGGATGGGCGCCATGGCGTCGCGCAGGCCGGCCCAGAGCGAGGCTTTCTCGATGCGCACGCGGGCATGATCGCCGACCTCGTCGCCCACCTGCGCCGCGTAGCGAAAGTCCGTCAGCAGGACCGATGCCGACTCGGCGGCCACCACGAGGAGGGCGTTCGATCCCGAGAAGCCCGTGAGGTATCGGATGTTCGGGAGCGACGTGACGAGAAGCGCATCGTAGCCGCTCTCCGCGAGTGAGGCGCGCAATGCGCCCAAGCGCTGCGGACGGCGTTCCATGTCCCTCGGCAACGGCGGCGCGCCTAGGCGCGCAGTGCCGCGACGAGCCCGCGCAGGGCGAGCTCGTAGCCCGGCGCGCCGAAACCGCACAGCACCGCCCGCGCTCCCGCCGACAGCGTGCTGTGCCGGCGTTCCGGCTCGCGAGCGTAGATGTTGGTCAGGTGCACTTCGGCGTACGGGATGGCCACCGCCGCGAGCGCGTCCTTGAGGGCCAGACTGGTGTGCGAATACGCGCCGGCGTTGATGATGATGCCATCGGCCCCGCCGCGCGCCGCATGAATGACGTCGATGAGTTCGCCTTCATGGTTCGACTGCCGGCAACTGACGGTCACGCCAAGTTCGGCACCGACGGCCACGAGTCCCTGCTCGATCTCCGCCAGCGTGGCCGTCCCGTACAGGTGCGGTTCGCGAGTGCCGAGCAGGTTCAGGCTGGGCCCGTTGAGCACGAGAATCTTCACTGTCCCTTCAGTCCCTTCAGCCAGACATTGAACTGGGCAATGTCCTCGTCGCCCTGCCCCGGCGCCGGCAGCGGGGGCGCGCCCGTAGACCCCAAAGCGCCCGTCGTCGACGGCGCATCGTCCGCCCCGGCAAAGAACTGATCGAAGCGCAACTTGGTCGACTGGCGCTGGACCGCAGGCGCCGGGCGCGAAGCACCGCCGTCACCATGGAAGACAGAGTCCAACGACAGCTCATCGGTCCCCGCGTAGGTCGGTTGCCCCTGCACGGGGTCAGCCGGTGGCGCACCAAAGGCGGCGGCGACTGCCGCGGCGGCGCCTTCGTCCCCGGTGTTCACTCCGCCGGGTGCGAAGATGTGATCGATGGATCCACCCGGAGCGGCCTCGGCGGGGGCCTCAAAGACCGGCAGGCTGGCCTCATCGGCCGGCGCCCACGCAGGATCAAACGCGGGAATCGGCGCAGGGACCGTTTCCGCCTCGATAATCGGAGCCATCGACACCCGTCCGCCGGGGACGGCGCGACGGTATGCGATCCGGGCAAGGACTTCGCGTGCCGATGGCCCCACGGGGACCGGCGGAGCGAGTGGTGCCACCGGCTCTGGTGCCTGGACGAGGAACGCGGGGGTGGTGTCGAGCAATGAGAACGCGGGTTCGGCAATCGCCTCAGGCGTAATGGCCACCTCAGGCTCAGCCGCCACTTCGGGGGCGACAGCCACCTCGGGCGCGATGACCGTCGCAGGCTCAGCGATGACCGTCGCAGGCTCGATGAACATCGCGGGCACGACGTCGACCTCCGCCGGCGCGGGGACGACCGGAATGTCCCCTGTCAGGCGGCGCTCCTCTGCGAGGGCGATCGCCTCGATCTCGTCACTGACGCTATCGATGGCGAGGCTCGAGCGGGATCCGAGTTCGAGGTGGCGCACGCGTGCGGCGAGGCCGGCGTCGTCGGGATTCTGCGCGAGCAACTGACGATATACGTCGAGCGCCTCGTCGCGGAATCCCTGCTGCAGGTACAGCTCTGCCATCGTTTCGGTAACGAACGGCGGAGGCGTGGGGCCCACGTCCGACGGCGCGTCGAGCGCGCCCTCGAGCGGTTCCCGACCAATGAGCGCCTCGGACATGAAGCCTGCATCGCCGGCCTCGACTGGCTCGCTGGTGCCGCCCACGAACACGTCGCCAAGGGGGGAGGCGCCGAACAGCGAGTCGAAATCGGAGGCCGTGGGAGCGGCGGGCTCCGCCGCGCCTGCCGACGGCGCCGCGGTGGTCTCACTGACCAGATCGTCCGCGGGAAAGTCGACCGGCACGTCGACGGGGACGAAGGCCGGCAGGTCGGCCGACATGTCCAGCATCGGCAGTCCCTCGACGGGGCTTGCAGGCTCGGTCGAAGGCACGATGAAATCGGACAGGTCGGTGGTGATCTCGAGCCCTTCACCAAAGCTCGGCTCGACGGCGAGCGTACCGAACGTCGATTCCTCGACGACGGGGGCATCGACGTCGAATGACGCGTCGAAAACCTCAACGGACGGGAGATCCGGCGCGGCCAGCCCGAGGTTGGCGTCTTCGACACCCAGCAACTCGGGGCCCGCGTCGAACGTTGCGGGGGTGAGCGCGGAATCGGCGATCGGAAATCCCGCCTCGAACACCGGCGCCGGCTCGTCCACGGCGGGCGGGGTGGAATCCGCAAACTCGGGGATGCCGCCGAGGAGGTCGGTCGATGGCACGGCCTCCTCGCCCAGATCGAGGTTCAGGTCCATCAGGCCGATGCTGCCCCGCGGGGCCGCAGGGACGGTCGGGATGGGGATGACGGGCGTGAGCGCATCGGACAACACGGGTTCCGGCTCGACGGCCGCGGGGGACTCCACGGCATACTGCGGCGCGGGCGGCGGCGGCGGCTCGTCGACAATGACGACCGTGGAGGCCGGCGTGAACTGCTGGAGGCCGGCGATGAGCGCGATGACTTCGTCGTTGCGCGGATCGGCATCAAGGACCCGCTGATACCAGTGGGTGGCCGCCGTGGCATCACGATCGGACGCGGCAATGTCGCCCAGATGCCGGAGGGCGATCAGGTTTTCCGGGTCCAGCGTGAGCGCGGCTTCGAAGGCGGCCTTCGCATCGGCCGGCCTCCCCGCCTCGTAGAGCGCCTGGCCATAGACGATATGGCCACTGAGGTGCCCGGGCTGTTCCTCGAGGTGCGTGCGACAGAGATCGATGGCGGCATCGAGGTCTCCGGCTTTGCGATATTCATTGGCGAGCGGCGCAAAGAACCGACGCGGGTTCTCCTCGTAGCGCTTCTTCAGCTCGACGACCCGCGCGGAGGCAGTGCTCATCAGGAGGGGTGAGGGGTGCAGAGGACCGAAAAGAAGATACCACGGGGCGCTGACGGGCGTCAATCAGAAGTACCATTGTCACTTGATCTTAGACGGACTCCGCGGGTACGTTTCTAGGCTGATCAAGACGCCTGCCCCACTGCGGAGGCGATCGGCCAGAGCGCCGGTTGTTTCCATGGGTCATCGCGTCGTCCATTCACACCGTTACTGGGAGTTGCTGCGCCGTGCTGCAAAACATGCGGAGCGCCGCGAAGTACATCTGGATCTTCATCTTCGTCGCCTTTGTCGGGGGCTTTTTGCTCGCCGAGACGTCGGGGTTGCTTGGTCGTTCAGCCGTCACCACCTCCACCGTGGTGGCGACGGTGAACGGCGAGGACATTCCGTACATGGTCTGGGCGAACACCGCCCAGAACCTGGCCCAG
>CANNKR010000202.1 GCA_947504615.1 Gemmatimonadota bacterium
CGATCACCCACACCTGCAGAACGATGAAATCCACTGGAACTCCCGCCACCGGTTGGCGCTTCGGCCAGAGCTTGCCTATCCTTAGGCTCATGGAACTGCTCGCCCGTATCTCCTCCGATCCCGAGGTTCGCTTCGGCAAGCCCTGCGTGCGCGGAACGCGCATCACGGTGGGCGAGGTGCTGGGCTACCTGGCGACCGGGAAGTCCGAGGCCGACTTGCTGGTCGACTTTCCGCAGCTCACGCACGACGATGTGCTGGCGTGCTTTGGCTTCGCCGCCGAGCGCGAACGCCGCCTGCAGGCAATTCCCGCAGCCTAGTGCCCGTCCTGCTGTTGCTCGACGAGAACCTCTCCGAGCAGTTGCTGCCCAGCCTCTCGGCACGCTTCCCGGACTCGGCGCATGTGCGTGCACTTGGTATGGGCGGAGCGGCTGATAGCACCGTTTGGGACTTCGCTCGGCAGGGGGGCTTTCTGCTGGTCACCAAGGACGAAGACTTCGTGACCCTCAGTGTCCTGCGCGGTGCCCCACCCAAGGTCATCTGGCTCAACATCGGCAACGCGGACAACTCGGATACGCTTGCGCTCCTGCTTCGGCACGCGGAAGCTATCGAGCAGTTTGCCAGTCATCCCGATGCGGGCTTTCTTGCGCTCGCGTTCGCGCCGCGGGCGGGATGAGTTGGTAGAGAAGGACGGAATACGACAAAGGGCACCTCCGGTGGGGGTGCCCTTCTGCGTTCTTCTGCGTTCATCTGCGGCAAAGCAGTTGCTCTTTGGCCAAGCAGTTCCGATGCCAGCCACAATGGAATGGTGACGCGATCGCGCGAACTGTGTGTCATCGTGGCGCCATGAAGTCCCTTCTCCCTGCTCTCCGCCTGCCCACGGATGCTCGGTCCCGCAGGCACTTCCCCCCGGGCGCCGCGATGGATATACTTGGGATATCCCAACCGGTGCATGCCATGATTACCCAGGTCAAGCAGTGGGGCAACAGCCAGGGGCTGCGGCTGAGCCGGGAGTTGCTCGCCGAGCTCCGGGTGGCCGTGGGCGATGACGTCGAGGTGGTAGTGCGCGACGGCGCGCTGGTCATTACGCCGGCGCGGCGCGTGCGGGGCGGACACGACCTGCGCGACCTGGTGCGCCGCATCCCGAAGGACCACACGCCTGCCGAACTCGACTGGGGTCGCCCGGCCGGCCGAGAGGTGTGGTAGATGGCGGACTACGTCCCGCAACAGGGCGACGTCATTACGCTCACCTTCGATCCGCAGTCAGGGCACGAACAGCGCGGCCGTCGCCCGGCCATCGTCGTCAGCAAGCAGCTGTTCAACAAGCACACGGGCCTCTGCATCGCCTGCCCCGTGACCAGTACCCACCGCAATAGTCCTTTCCACGTGGCCATCCCGGCCGACGAAAGCATATCCGGGTTTGTCATGGTAGAGCAGGTGAAGTCGATCGACTTTCGGTCGCGCAAGGCGAAGCGACTCGGCAAATCCTCCGCGCCGGTGCTCGAGGAAGTGCTGTCGATCCTCGATGCATGCATTTACTAGAAAAGCAGAGAACTGCAGAGTACTACAGAGGGCACCTCCGCTCCGGGGTGCCCTTCTTTTCTTGTCCCGTTCTGCGTTCATCGGCGTTTTTCTGCGGCAAAGCAGTTTTGATGCCAGCTGCAATGGAATGGTGGTGGAGAGCACCGAGCACGACGCTATCCTGTGCCGGAGATTCCTGCTTCCGCTGGTTTCGGTGCCACGCCGGTGAGATGATGCGATAACAGATATTGCTATTTATTGTTATTGGCAATATGCTCCGCGCACCTTCAGCGGAGCCACCGGATGAACGTGTCATTGACCCCCGAATTCGAGACCTTCGTGGACCAGAAGCTCAAGAGTGGCAGCTACAGCTCGGCGAGCGAAGTTGTCAGGGCGGGCCTGCGACTGCTCCAGGAGCAGGACGCCGAACACGCCGCGCGCCTGGAGGCGTTGCGCCGGGACGTGCGCGTGGGTCGCGCTCACCTCAAGCGCGGCGAGGGCACATCCGGCGCCGAGGTCTTCAAGCGCCTGCGCAAGAAGGGCTGAACACGCGCCGGCGTGTGAAACCATTCCTTCTCTCTCCGGCCGCTGCGCAGGATCTCGCGGAGATCGACGAGGGCGTGAAGAGCTTTCCCGTGGGGCCCCACGTTCTGTTCTACTATGCTGACGAAGATTCCGTCGGTATCGCCCGCATCCTCGACGGCAGCCGCGACCTCGCGACGGCGTTCCGCATGACCTCCGGCGCCGAGTAGCGCGCATGGTCTGTTCGGCGTTCTTCTGTGGCAAAGCAGTTCCGATGCCAGCTGCAATGGAATGGTGGTGGTCGCGCGAAGTGGCAGCGGTAGCTTGCCCTCATGACTCACGAAAGTGGCGCCCCCGTGACCTTCGACCCGGAATCTGGCCGGGGTGGCGGTAACCTGATCGATCACGTTATCGTTGTACGATCATCAGGAGACCCCATGGCCATCGTCACTGTGTCACCCAAGTTCCAGGTCGTCATTCCCCGGCACATCCGGGAATCACTCGGCATCGCAGCCGGCCAGAAAGTGCAGGCCTTCGAGTACGAAGGGCGCGTCGAGTTCATTCCGGTCAAGCGAGCCCGCGAACTGCGCGGATTCCTGCGGGGCATCGACACCACCATCACGCGCGAACCGGACCGTACGTGAACGTCGTCGACTCGTCCGCCTGGCTGGAGTACATGGCTGACGGCCCGGCGGCATCGTTCTTTGCGCCAGCCATCGAACACCCCGCCAAGCTCATCGTGCCGACCGTGGTGCTCTACGAGGTGTTCAAGCGCGTGCTCCACGAACGCGGCGAAAGCGCGGCGCTCACCGCCGCCGCGCTCCTGCAACAGGGCACCATCGTGGACCTGAACGCGCCGCTGGCGCTCTCGGCCGCCACGTTCAGCAACACGCACAAACTGCCCATGGCCGACAGCATCATCTACGTGACCGCGCGCGCGTTCGATGCAACCCTGTGGACGCAGGACGCCGATTTCGGGCAACTGCCGCATGTGCGCTTTCGGGCGGCCACCCGCCGGAAATGACGCGGTAGCATTCGCGGTCGTCGGTGTTGTTCTGCGTGCAGCTGCGGCAAGGCAGTTCCGATGCCAGGTGCAATGGAATGGTGGTGGTTGATCCCAATCGCTCGCCTACCGTTCTCGATCCGACCCGGCTCCCGGGTAGCACTCGCGGGTTGACCGTCTGTATATACACGTGTATATTGCATGTACGTATTCACGTGGGACGCACGGAAGTCCGATGCCAACCTTCGTGCGCGGGGGTTCGACTTTGCGTTCGCGGCACGCGCCTTTGACCGATGGACCATCGAGCGGCCGGACACCAGGCGTGACTATGGTGAAGTCAGGATGAGCGCACTCGGCATGGTGGAGGGGATCCACCTGACGATCATCTACACCGACCGTCTCCTAGGGGACCACCCGGAGCGACGGATCATATCGGCGCGCCCTAGCAGTCGCCGGGAGCGAAGCGACTATGACAAGAGTCTACAAGACCAGAAAGACGCTTGGTCGCGGCCGGGTTGACCTCGATCGCCTTCGCCACATGACGGACGAGGAGATCGAGCGCACCTCCCCGCCGGAACTCGCGAACTTGCCCGACGATTTCTGGGACTCGGCGGTGTGGATGCCACCCATCAGCAAGCAGCCCATCTCGCTGCGGGTTGATGACGACGTGCTCGAGTGGTTCCGCAAGGCGGGACCCCGCTATCAGTCACGAATGAACGCCGTACTTCGCAGCTATATGGAGGCGATGGGCCGAGGGACCGCCACTCGCACTAGCAGTCGCGCCGGCAAGGTCGCTCGGCGGATTTCGACGGCGGCGAAATAGCCGAGGGCGCGCGGTATTGAGGGCACCTCCGCTTGGGGGTGCCCATTTTCTGTGCACTGCGGTGGCAAGGTCAATTCGATGACTGGTGCAATGGAATGGTGATGGTCGGGCACAGACTCACCGCTACGTTGGCATCATGGAGTCTCAAGCTACCCATGACACGACGCACTTGACGGACGAGCGGGCATTCGGTGATCTTACTAGTAAGATCAACCGAGGACTCTCCATGAACGCCGCCGCCACCACCACCCTGTCCTCCAAGGGCCAGGTCGTCATTCCCGAAGAGATCCGTGAACGCCTGGGGCTGAAGGCCGGCGCCCAGTTTGTCGTCGTGGCGGAACACGATGTCGTCATTTTCAAGGTCCTCAACCCGCCGGCCTTACGGGAGTTCGCACCGCTGGTGGCCAAGGCTCGGAAGGCGGCAAAACGCAGTGGACTGCGCCAAGCTGACATCGCCACCGCGATCTCAACGGTCCGTCGCGCGCGGTGAATGACGTGTGAGAGTCGTACTCGATACGAACGTGGTCATGTCCGGCGTGTTCTTTGGCGGCGTACCAGGTCGCATTCTGTCGGCGTGGTCCGCTGGGGAATTCGCGCTGGTCCTCTCGCCACGCCAGTTCGCCGATCGGCATCTGAGCAGTTAACCGCCTTGCTCTGTGTGTCACGGATCGAACTGAGCATTGCGCGATTCACCGTGGATTTCAGCTCCACTCAGTTGCCACTCTCCGTCCGGCCACCGCATCTTCGAGAGCATGAGAACCTCACTCCTGCTCCTGCTCCTGCTCGCCCTCCCGCTCGCCCGCCCGCTCACCGCGCAGCAGCCCGCCCGCCAGGCCGACGCGGACGCGTACACGCGCTATGAACTGCTGGCGCCGGGCTCGGCCAAGTTCCGCATCATCTACGAAATCACCGCCACCACTCCCGGGGCGACCGCTTACTACAACCCCATTCGCATGGGGAGCACGGCGAGCGACGAGTCGGTGATCGATCGCGCCACGGGCAAGCCACTGCCGTTCGCCGAAGTGGGAGCCGCCGATGCGCGGGCGGGAGGCGTGCGCGTCAGCAGCGACGCGCAACGCTACATCAAGGTGACGCTCACCCGCCCAGTTCCCGCCAACGGCGGCGAGCAGCGCGTGCTGATCCTGAAGACCTACATGGACACGGCCTCCTATTTCATGAAGGGCGACACGCTGGTCTTCACGCGCGGGCTCGGCATCAAGCGCAACACGGTGGTGCTGCCGGCGGGGTGGGAGCTGGTGTCGTCGACCTTTCCCGCGCAGGTGCTGCAGGAGAAGGACGGCCGAGTGGGGATTTCGTTCTGGAACAGCACGCCGAGCGAGGCCGCGGTGACCATGAAGGCGCTGCCACTGAAAGTGGCCTCCGAGGCGAGGGGGGCAGCACCTCGACGCTCGGCGGCGTTGGCCGATCGGCTGGACGAACGGACGCACCAGGACCGGGAGATCGTCTATTTCCTGCAGCAGCCCGAGGCGCACGCGTTCGATTTGTATCACGACTACACCGAGTCGCGGGTCGGGACGAGTACCTACCTGAACGTGGTGCGCGCGGGCAGCACGGTGAAGAACCCCAGCGCGCTGAACCTGGACACCGGCGAGCAGTTGGCGTTCGAGGTGCTGAAGGGTGAGGCAATCACGCGGGCGAAGCTCGACGTCCCCAACGTGACCCCGCAAACTGAGGTGGTAGTGTTCCGGTTCGCCCCGGTGCAGCCGGGGACGTCCATCCGACTGCGGATGTCGGAGACATACGTGGACAGTACTCGGTACGGGGTGGTGGGTGGCGGGGTGGTGGTGGGTGGGGGGGCGGCCGGAGGCGGGGTGGGTGGGGGGGAGTTGGTGGGGGACCGGGCGTTTGGGCGGCCGGCGAACAACGTGGTATTGCCGCTGGGTTGGGTGCTGACCAACTCGTCGATTCCGGCGACCGTGTCGACTAGGCCAGACGGGCGGGTGCAGTTGGATTTCGTGAACGGGCGGCCGGATGAGATTGGGGTGTTGGTTACGGCGAGGAGACGGTAGACTTTGGACGGTAGACGGTAGACGGTAGACGGTAGGAACAAGTGATTATTGGGTCTTTATATACGTGAAACGGACCCAGACGTATCATATGAATCGTTAGCATTATTGTGATTTTGCATTGGATTCATTAGTATTATCGAATGGACGCCATTGATCGCCGCCTCATTATTCGGTTACAGTATGCAGGCCGAGAGACCTGGGCTAGGCTTGGAGAGACGCTGGGGCTCACGGGGCCGGCGGTGGCCGACCGGGTGCGGAAGCTCCAGCAGGTCGGGATAATCAAGGGCTTTGC
>CANNKR010000203.1 GCA_947504615.1 Gemmatimonadota bacterium
AGGCGACCGGCCGTCAGTTCGCGCTGCGGCACCTGCACCCCCGCACCGGATCGCGCGATCACTTCGGCGTTCCGGGACTGGTGGTCAGCCGCCGCTGTCGGCAGCGGCACCAGGATCATCGGGATGCCCCACGCCGAGAGTTCGCTGGTGCCCATCATGCCCGCGCGCACCAGGGCGAGGTCGCTGGCCGCATATGCGTCGGCAATGGGCGCGAGGTACGGCACCACGCGCACGTCCGGACGGTCGAACTGCTTGTAGCCGTCGTACTGGCCCTTGCCCGTGGCCCAGATGACGCAGAGATCACTCGGCAAGCCATCCTCGACCCACGCCGCCACCGCCTGGTTCAACGCCCGCGCTCCCTGACTGCCGCCAAAGACGAGCAGCACCTTGGCGTTCGGGGGGAAGCCCCACTTGGCGCGCGCCGTGGCTGCGTCGGGATGAATCTGCGGCGGCGGCTCAATCGGATTGCCGGTGTCGATGTACTGGCATCGCCCCGCCGGCAGCGTCGCCTGTGCCTCGGGAAAGCCGAGGAAGGCCTGCGTGGAAAAGCGCGCGCTGAGCCGCGCCGTGATCCCCGGGAAGGCGTCGCCGATATGCTGCACCACCGGGATATCGTGTCGCCACGCCCAAAACAGCGTGAGTCCGGACGCGTAGCCACCCGTGCCGACCACCAGGCGAGGGTGCAACTCGCGCCCCAGTTTGCCCAGGGTCCCCCAGGCGCTCACCGCTCCACGCAGGGTCTTCCAGTTTTGCCAGACGCGCGGACGGTACAGGGGATGCAGGTCGAGCAACGTGTGCGGGAACTCCGTCGTGGGCAGCACATCGCGCTCGATGCCGCGCTGCGCCCCCACGAAGTGCGGACGCACGTCGGGATTCAGCCGCACGAGTGCGCGCGCAATGGCGAGACCGGGATACAGGTGCCCCCCGGTGCCACCCCCGGCAAAGAAGACCGTCACGGGTGTGCCCGTCATGCGCGCACTCAGTAGCCCGCGCGCGCCGGCGCCAGGCCGGGCGCCGCACGCGTCGGGTCCGTGGCCGGCTCGCCGTGTACCCGCTCCTTGGTGCTCCCGATGTTCACGAGGATACCCGTCATGAGCAGCGAAAGGAGCAGGTTGGACCGGCCGTACGAAATGAACGGGAGCGTGAGCCCCGTGGTGGGGAGCAGCCCAATGGCCACGCCGAGGTGCAGGTACGCCGTCGTCACCATGGTGAACGTGACGCCGATGGCGAGCAGGTGCTGGAACGGCGTGCGTGCCTGCTGCGCAATGCGGAACCCGAGCCAACCGTAGGCCGCGTACAGCAGCGTCACGCCGACAATCCCGACGAAGCCCCATTCCTCGCCGATGTTGCCCCCGATGAAGTCGTTGTAGGGCAATGGCAGGAATCCATACTGCTGGCGCCCTTCCCCGTACCCGACCCCGAGGAGCCCGCCCGAACCCACCGCGATGAGCGATTGCTGCAGCTGAAAGTTCACGACCTGATGCACGGTGCCCGCATCGGCGAAGCCGAGGAGGCGCTCGAGCACATACTGCAACCGCTGCACCTGGCTCCAGAGCACGGGAATGGACGCCACGCCGAGAAACACGAAGTGCCCGATGCGCACGCCGCCGGCAAACAGGATGACGCCCATCAGCAGCACGTAGTAGACGGCGATCGACAGGTCGGGCTCGAGCGCGGCCAACACGGCCAGCGTGCCGACGACCAGCAGGACCGGCAGCAGCCCCTTGGACAGGTGGCGCAGCTGGTCGCCCTTCTTGACGGTCAGCATCGCCGTCCACGCGATGACGGCGAGCTTGGCGTATTCCGAGGGCTGAACGGAACCGCCGAAGAGAAAGCGGCGCGACCCGTGAATGGCCGGCGCGATGCTCCGCGTGAACGGCAGCACGCAGAGCGCCATCAGCACCAGGGCGCCGAGCATCAGCGGCCACGCAATCTCGCGCCACCATTCCGCGTCCTTCTTGGCCGCGAGCATGAAGAGCACCGTGCCCACGGCGATGCCGGAGAGCTGGCGCAGCAGGAAGTGCGTGCTGGCAAAGCCCGACTGCATGGCGACCATGGCGCTGGCGCTGTAGAGCGTGGCGAGGCCGAACGCGAGCAGCGTGGCAGTGAGCATCAGCAGGGCGCGCGCCTCGACGCTCATGCGCCAGCGGACGCGCGCCGACGGGATGGCGCGCGCCATTACGTGCCCTGCCGCGCGAGACGACGGAACGAATCGCCGCGCGCTTCGTAGTTGGTGAACATGTCGAAACTCGAGCAGGCGGGAGCCAGCAGCACCGCGTCGCCCGGCAGTGCCGCCGAGCGCGCGCGTTGCATGACCTCGTCGAATGACGACCCACCCCGCGCCAGCGGCACGTGTCCTTCGAGATCCCGCGTGATCAGCGGCTCGGACTCCCCGTAGGCAATCACCAGTCGGGCGTGCCGCTGCAGCGCCGCGATGAGCGACGTGTAGGCCTCACCCTTGTGCCTGCCGCCCATCAGGACGACCGTGGGCTGCGTCATCGCCTCGATGGCCACCCGCGCCGATGCCACGTTGGTGGCCTTGGAATCGTTGATCCAGCGCACGCCATCGTAGTCGGCCACCAGTTCCAGTCGGTGCGGCAGCCCGTGAAACGAAAGGACCGCCGCGGCCAGCTCCGCGCGCGCGACCGGCGTTTGATGCGCCTCGTCGGCCACCATCACGGCCAGCAGGGCGGCGAGCGTGTTCTCCACGTTGTGCCACCCGAGCAGCGGCAACGCCACCCGCTGGATGAGCGGTTCCTTGAAGAGCACCAGCGCATCGCGTACCGCGTCGTAATGCGCGGCGGCGTGGCGATCGGCCCGCGAGAACGCCCACCGCGTGCCGTCGGCACCCGCCCCGAGGTCACGCGCGGTCGCATCGTCGGCGTTCACCACCCAGCGCGAAGCCGGCATGGCATTGCGGAACAGCAGGGCCTTGTCGGCATAGTAGGCCTCGACCGACGGATACCGGTCGAGATGATCGGGGCTGAGGTTCGTGAGCACACCGACGGCCGGCGCGAGGCTGGGCGTGTCGTGCAGCTGGAACGACGAGCACTCGAGCGCCACCCAGTCGGGGCGCTGATCCCCAAGCGCCACATCGCTGAGCGCGCGTCCGATGTTGCCGGCGGCAACCGCGCGATGCCCCAGCGCCCCGAGCAGGTGCGCCACCAGCGCCGTCACCGTGCTCTTGCCGTTCGTGCCGGTGACGGCGATGTACGGCACGCCGCGCAGCGCGTGCAGCGCCACCTCCATCTCCCCCACCACCGGCACGCCCGCCGCACGCGCGGCGACCAGCGGCGGTGCCTCCGGCGGCACGCCGGGGCTGGCGACCACCAGCGATGCGGCGGCGATGCGCGCCAGGTCGTGCGTGCCGCAGTCGGCGGCAATGCCCTCGGCGCGCAGGCTGGCGGCCGTGGCGGACACGGCGGCTCCCGTGCCGGCGTCCGAGGCGTACACCCGTCCCCCTTCACGCACGAGGAGCCGGGCGGCAGCGACGCCGCTGCGGCCCAGCCCGATAACGGCGATCTCGCCGCGCGTCAGCGCCTCGTCGATCACCGCAGCTTCAGCGTGCTCAGCGCCAGGAAGGCGCACAGGATGCCGAGGATCCAGAAGCGCACGACGACCTGCGTCTCCGGCCAGCCCGAGAGTTCGAAGTGGTGGTGCACCGGGGCGCGCTTGAACACGCGATGGGCACGCGCGTACTCCACGCCGTAGCGGCGCTTGCGCCACTTGAACACCGAGCGCTGCACGATGACCGAGACGGTCTCCGCCACGAAGACGCCCCCGATGATCAGCACCAGAAACTCGCTCTTCAGCAGGATCGCCACCGCGCTCAGCGCGCCGCCCAGGGCGAGCGACCCGGTGTCACCCATGAACACCTGTGCGGGATGCGAGTTGTACCACAGGAAGCCCACGCAGGCCCCGAAGACCGCCGAGCAGAAGATGGTCAACTCGCCCGATCCGCGCAGGAAGAAGACGAGCAGCGCCTGGCTGGTGAGGTAGTTGCCCATCACGTACGCGAAGATGGCCAGCGTCGCCATGGCGATGGCCATCAGCCCGGTGGCCAGCCCGTCGAGACCGTCCGTGAGGTTCACCGCGTTGCTGGTCCCCGTCATGACGAACGTGACGAAGCCCACATACAACCATCCGACGGCGGGCACGATCAGGACGTATTTGTAGAAGGGGAGCGTGGTCGACGCGCCCGGCAGCGTGCTGATGGGATACTTCCAGAGGTACCACCCGAGCGCGAGGCCGATGGTCACCTGCCCGGCGAGCTTGTAGCGCTCGACGAGCCCCGTGTTCTCCTTCCCTTCGCGCTTCTGCTTGAGCTTCAGGAAGTCGTCGAGAAAGCCGATGCCGCCCATCCACAACATCACCAGCAGGGCAATCCACACATACTTGTTGTTGAGCCGCATGAACAGCAGCGTGGGCAGCAGCGTGGCCACGAGGATGATCAGGCCACCCATGGTCGGCGTCGTCCCCTTGCCCGCGTGACTGTCCGGCGTCCCCTCGCGCACCACCTGGTGCAGCGCCATGTGCTTCAGCCGGTTGATGATCATCGGCCCGAAGACAAACGACACCAGCAACGCCGACACCGCCGCCCCGGCCGCCCGGAACGAGATGTAGCGGACGACGTTCAGCGGACTGAACAGGTCGCGCAGCGGGTAGAAGATCTCGTACAGCATCAGGACGCGGGCGTGGCCCAGGCGATGAGATAGGGAACCAGGCGTTCCAGCCGCACGCCGCGGGAGGCCTTCAACAGAATGGCCGCGCGCGCGTGGAGCCGCAGTTGGAGGACGGGCCACAGGTCCTCGACGTCACCACCCAGCACCACGCGCGGGTCGCCCTTCCCCTCCGCCTCGAGTGCCTCGCGAAAGTCGCCGATGCCGGCAATCACGTCGGCGTCACTCTGGAGCGCCGCGCGCGCAATCTCGCGATGCATCTGCGCCGAGGTCTCCCCGAGCTCGCGCATCGTGCCGAGTACCACCACGCGCTGGCGCCCAACGCCGACGGCCGACAGCAGCTCGATGGCGGCCCGCGCCGATCCTGGATTGGCATTGTAGGCGTCGTTGAGCAAGAGCGCGTCGCCCAGCGGCTCCACCGCCGATCGCATGGGCGGCTGCGCCATGCGGGCGATGCCCGCCGCCGCGTCAGCCGTCGGGACGCCAAGTTCCCGCGCCGTGGCCAGCGCCAGCATGGCGTTGCGCAGGTTGTGCACGCCGCGCAGCGGCACCTGCGCCCGCACGCCGTCGAGTTCCAGCCACCCGCTGCCATCGGCATTCAGGCCGTGCGCGCTCGCCGACACATCGCCCGTGCCAAGCCCCGCCGTGATCACGCGGCGCGCGCGCCGGCGGGCCTCGGTGATCAATCCGCCCTCGTCGGCCGGCACCACGGCCAGTTCGACCTCGTCACACAGCGCCGACTCCTCGGCCAGCACGCCGGCCAGGTCGCCAAAGCCTTCGAGATGTTCTTCCTGCACGCAGGTGACGACCGCCACGGTCGGCGCGACGATGGCGCGCAGCAGCGGGATCTCGCCGGGCATGTTGGTGCCGACCTCGACCACCGCGCAGTCCGCGCCGAGCGGGAGCGACAGCAGCGTCTGCGGTGCGCCGATCTGGTTATTGAGATTCCCGGTGGTCGCGTGCACCTGATACCGCGCGCCGAGGGCAGCCTTCAACAGTTCCTTGGTGGACGTCTTGCCGTTGGAGCCACCGACGGCGACCACGGGAATCGTCCACGCCGCCCGATAGAAATGCGCCAGCGCCCCGAGCGCCGTGAGCGTGTCGTCGACGACGAGCACCGGCACGCCGAGGCCGGCCACGCGCGACGCGTCGTGCACGACGAGTGCGGCCGCCCCACGCGAGACCGCATCGTGCAGGAAGTCGTGCGCGTCAAACCGCTCCCCTTTCAGCGCGACGAACAGGTCGCCCGCCTGCAGCGAGCGCGTGTCGGTGGTGACCGCGCGCAACGCGCGATCGGTGCCACCATAGCGCGGCAGGCCCAGGGCCTTCGCCGCGCGCGCCAGCGTCCAGAAGGCATCGCTCATCGGTTACCCCGCTC
>CANNKR010000204.1 GCA_947504615.1 Gemmatimonadota bacterium
ACGGGCAGCATCGCCGTTGCGCAGCCGTCCGGCGCGCCAGCCGAAGAGATGCAGCGCGACGCGCGGTGGCTGCGTGCCGTGCGGTCGATTTCGCTCAGCGGCTTCGCGGCGGTGCAGAGTACGGCGCGTTCGATCCCGGATGATTCCTTTTCTCTGCTCGGAACCGAGCTGGATGGGGCGATCGAGTTCGGCCGCTCCGTGCAGGGCGCGGTGGCGCTGGTGTACGACGGCACCCAACTGGCGATGCCGGTCGGATTCCTCGACCTGCACGTCGGCGGAACGCGCATCGCGCCTCGCGGCGGCATCTTCGCCGAGCGGGGGTTCCACCTGCAGGCCGGGCGCTTCGACCTGCCGTTTGGCGGCGACTGGCAGCGTTTTGCGCCTCCCGACCGCGCATTGAGTTCGGCGCCCGCCATCACCGATCTGATCGCCGACGGCGGGCTGAATGACATGGGTGTGCGCGCCTTCTCGGTCGGCGCGCGGTGGAATGCGTCGGCGTGGCTGGTACAGGGGGCGCTGGCCGGGCGCGCCCTGGGTGCGCGGGTGGCGCTGACTCCGTTCAGCAACCCGTTCGTATTCCGCGGTCCGTCCTCGGCGCGCCCGTTCGAGATCGGCCTGTCAACGCACCTCGATGGCCGGGACGGGCGGATCGTCGACCAGCGCGCCGCCCTCGACGTCGACTTGCGTCACGGCGACTTCAACCTGGCCGCGGAGTGGCAGGATCGACGCGTCGTACACGAGGTACAAGGTCTTGCCATCGGACGCGCCCGTGGATGGCACCTCTCAACCGAGCTTCCGGTCTGGTCGCCCAGTTCGGTCGGTACGCTGGTGCTCGCCCGATGGGAGGCGATGCGCGGCGACGCGCTGGGGACGCCGGGACTGGGCGAAGAGACCACGTTGCGGCGTGCGGTCGCCGGCATTCACGTCGACTTGGGCTCCTGGGTGGTGCTGAAGTGCGAGGTCGGATGGCGGCTTGGTGCGCCGGAAAGAAACGGGCTGAGCGCGCGAAGCTGGCTGCTGGACGCGATGATCAAGAAATGGTGACGAATACCCGCGCTCGACTCGCCCTGCTGATCGGCTTCTTCACGCTGGCCGGCAGCGGCTGGGTGCTCGCGCAAGGGAGCGGCGGCGCACACCGGGTGAAGGCCCACGACGAGAGCCTTGCCGTGGAACGCTGCGCCCAATGCCATGCAGCCGGTGATTCGCGCCGCACGTCACCCTCCGCACGCGGCGGGTGCGACGCGCAGTGCGTGCAGTGCCACGCGGCCGACACGGCGGCGCATCACCCGACGGGAGCGGTCATCCCGCCGTTGCGTGAGCCCGACTTGCAGCGTTCCAGCGGTGGCCGGATTGCCTGCCGAACCTGCCACGACCTATCGCGTGCGACCACCGACACCGTGCCGTGGCGCGCGCAAAGTCTGTTCGACGCCGTCTTCCGCCGGCAGTCGGTGTACGCGACGTATCACCTGGCCATGCGCAATCAGCGCGGCCAGCTCTGCCAGTCCTGCCACTGAGATTCCACCCATGACCATCCAGCGCCGCCGTCTCCTGTTGATTGACCGACGGTTCCAGTTCACCCTCATCGGCACGCTCCTGGCGGTTCAGCTGGTGCTGCTTGGCGGGGCGGTAGGCGTGCTGTGGCTCTTTCTCGACAGCGAGATGGGCGCCACGCTGGCCAGCGCACATGCCACGGCCGTCAGCGTGCGTGCCCTGCTGGGACCGGTGCTGGCGACCGTCGCGAGCGTCAATGCACTGGTGGCCATCGGAGCGACCGTTGCCGTGGTGCTGGTGGCAAGCCACCGGATTGCGGGACCGTTGTACCGGGTGCAGGCAGCGCTGGCCTCGGTTGAACAGGGCGACCTGGTGCCGTTCACCGCCATCAGGGAGCACGACCAGACGGGACCGCTGGCCGCGCAGCTGACGGCGACGGTTCGCCAACTGGCGAACGACGTGGCGATGGCCCAACAGGGCCTCGATGCTGCCGCCGCAGCGTGCGCCGCGTCGGGGCAACCGGTGCCGCCGGCCGTGCATTCGGCACGCGAGCAGCTGCAGCGTTATCGGGTGAACCGCGGCTCCGCGCCCGAGGGCGCGTGAACACAGCAGGGCCAGCGTCAACCGCGGGGCGTGCGTAGCTTGAGGTTGAACCCACATCAGCCTCCTGCATGCCATTGATCGCCCTCGCCGTCGCTGCCCTGATCGCCGTGCCCACTCCAGGCACCCCGCCCGTCGCCTCGGGACGGGCAGTGCGGGCGGTGGTCGCCCCCGTCATCGACGGCCGTGACGCCGACGCGGTCTGGCGTACGGCGCCGGTCATGGGTGGCTTCCGGCAGTTCTCCCCGGCCGAAGACGGCGATACCGAGTTCCGGACCGAGGCGCGCGCCTCCTACGACGAGCGCTACCTGTATGTCTTCGTGCGCGCCTTCGACCCGCGCCCCGACAGCATCGTCTCGCTGTTGAGCCGGCGCGACGAAAAGACCGCCTCTGAGTGGCTGAAGGTCGTCGTCGACTCGTACCACGACCGCCGCACCGGGCTGCAGTTCATGGTGAACCCGTCCGGCGTCAAGCGCGACGCGTCCATCTACTCGGACAACATCGAAGACATGACGTGGGACGGCGTCTGGGACGTGGCCACGCGCATCGACTCGGTGGGGTGGACCGCCGAGTTCCGCATTCCGTTCAGCCAAATGCGGTTCAACGACGCCGAGGAACACACCTTTGGCTTCGGCATCTGGCGCGACATCGCCCGCCGGAACCAGCGCGACGCATGGCCGCTGTACCGGATGTCGATCCAGGCGTTCGCCTCGCAGCTGGGCGAACTCACGGGCATTCGCGGCATCACCAGAGCGCGGCGCCTCGAAGTGCTGCCCTATCTCGTGGAGAAGAATGTCACCGAGCGCCACGTGAACGGCTGGGGTCGTGATCAGCAGCACGCCGTGGGATTGGACGTGAAAGCCGGGATTGGATCGAACCTCACGCTCGACGCGACGGTCAACCCGGACTTCGGCCAGGTGGAAGCGGATCCAGCCGTGCTCAACCTGTCCGCATTCGAACTGCAGTTCACCGAACGCCGTCCGTTCTTCCAGGAAGGCGTGGGGCTGTTCAAGTGCGGCGGCCCGTGCGAGGGCACCTTCTACACGCGGCGCATCGGCCGCACGCCACAGCTGCGCGCGTCCTCGGCGGATCCGGCATTCACGACCATTCTCGGCGCCGCCAAGCTCACCGGCCGTCTCGCCAACGGCGTGCAGGTCGGGTTGGTAGAAGCGGTCACCGCCCGCGAGGTGGGCACGAAAGGCACGACGATCGAGCCACGCACCAACTATCTGGTGGGGCGCCTCGTGCGCGAGTTTCGGTCAGGACGGTCGCAGCTCGGCGCCCAGGTGACGTCCATGAACCGCGAGCTCGACGACGTCACGGCGCCCGTCCTCCGGCGCACGGCGGTAATGACCGTCGTGCAGGGCTATCATCGATTCGGACGTGGCCGGTATGAAGTACAGGGCTATGGCGGGTTGAACCGGGTGCAGGGCAGCAGAGGAGCCATCGCGCTGACTCAATTGGGGAGCGTCCATTACTTCCAGCGCCCCGACATCGGCGAGCACTTCGATTCCACGCGCACCGCGCTCGGTGGGACGGCGCTCTCCGCCACCATCAAGAAGGTCGCCGGGAGCGTACGCTGGGAGGTGTACACGCGCCGGGCGACGCCGGGGCTCGAACTGAACGACATGGGATTCGTTCCCACCGTCAACGATATGCAGGTGCGAAGTCAGCTCTCTTTTCTCAGTCTCAAGCCGGGCAGCTGGTACCGCCAGACAAATCTCTTTGCGATGCATGACGCGCACTGGACGACATCCGACGGACTGGCGTCCGGCATGAACGGCCAACTGCACTGGAGCGCGTCGCTGCTGAACTTCTGGGGCGTGGCTCTCACGGTGGACCTCGCCAATCTGGCCAACTCGCATTGCGTGTCGTGCGCGCGTGGCGGGCCGGCCATACGCCAGAGTCCGCGCGCCACCTATCGCTTCAACCTGTCCGGCGATCCGCGAAAGGTGGTGGAACCGAGCATCGACCTGCGCACAGGCACCGGGGACGGCGGACGCAGCTCGTGGCAGAGCGCCGGCGGGTCGGTGAAGCTGCGCTTGGCGAGTCGCACCTCATTTGAAGTTGGCGCGAGTTACGAAACCCGTGTCGAAGATGCGCAGTGGGTGGGCAACTACGGCGCCCTGCGGAGCGACACCACGCACTTTACCTTCGGCCGCCTGGCCCAGAAGACCACCGCCCTCACAATGCGCGGCAACTTCACGGCCACGCCCACCCTCACGTTCCAGTTGTACGCGCAGCCGTTCGTGAGCACCGGTGCGTACACCAACTGGCGTGAACTCGCAGAGCCAAAGGCCGTGGCGTTCGACGCCCGATACCGGACCTATCGCGGCGGCATCTCGCCCGGGGGGTTCAACGTGAAGCAGTTCAACTCCACGGCGGTGATGCGCTGGGAGTACCGCGCGGCGTCCACGTTGTTCGTGGTCTGGCAACAAGGTCGCGCGCAAAGTGACGTGAACCACGGAACGTTCGCCTTCGCTCGCGACTATCACGACCTCTTCCGCGCCCATCCGGACAACACGCTGCTGCTGAAGCTGGCGTATTGGTTCAATCCGTAGGGACACTTGCCGTTCAACCCCCAGCGAACTCGGCGAGTTCGCTGGGGGTTTCTTTTTGTAAGTCGCTGTACTCTAAACCCTTACGGCTCGACTTTCATGTGGAAATCTCGGCCGAGAAAGTGGGTGCCCAATTCATCTTTTGCTCCGAAGCGGCCGACGATTGGGGAGTAGCTCCTGGCTCGCCTCCATTTGGTGGACGGTGAGTCACTCCACCACCAATGGCATAGACTGCCCTAGCGGTAACTCCCCATGCTGAAGGACATCAAGGTAGGAACGAAGCTGATCGGCGGATTCCTGATGGTCGCCGCGCTCGGCCTCGTCATCGGGCTCGTTGGCATTCGCAGTATGACCTCGATCTTCAACGTCGGCGACGAACTGGGCGAAAAGACGGTACCCCAGCTCGCCTCGCTCAACACGGTCGACGGAGCCATCCGCGACGTGCGCCGCATTCAGGCCAGGATAATACTCGCCAAGATCAACAAGGACGAAGCCCTGTTTGCGCAGTACGAGGCCGAGGTCAAGAAGGTCCGGGACGTCGACTACGTCGAGTCGCGCGCCGCATTCGACAAGGTGCCGCGTTCACCGACGGCGGACGAGGCGTGGAAGACCCTTGGCAAGGGGCTGGATGAGTATCTGGCGTCGGCCCTCGAAGTGCGGCAGTTGCTGGTGTCCAACAAGGAGGAGGAAGCGGAGAAGCTGTTTCTCGGCGACTCGCGGGAGAAGTTCAGCATCGTCAATGGGCAGCTGACCAAACTGGCCGCGATCGTAACTTCCACCGCCGTGACGCGCGGGGCGGCCATGGACGCGAGCATGAAGACCGGCCGCATGACCCTCATTGTCGTCATGCTCATCGGCTGCATCCTGGCGATCGGCCTCGGGCTCTTCATCTCCCGCTCGCTCACCGCGCCGCTGGCCCAGGTGGCCGAACGCGTCGAGCGCCTGATGAGCGTGGAAATCACCGAACTCGAGAAGGGCCTGCAGGCGATGTCACGCGGCGACCTGAGCGTGCATTGCGAAGCGACCACCAAGAAGCTTGGCCTGGACCGCAGCGACGAGATCGGCATCGTGGCCAAGAGCACCGACACGATCGTCGAGAAGGCGCAGGGCGCCATTGCGTCGTATACGAGCCTGCAGCAGATCGTCCGGGCGCTCATCGGCGAGACGGAGAAGCTGACCGTGGCCGCCCGCGACGGCGCGCTCTCGACCCGCGGCAACGATGCGCAGTTCAAGGGCGCATATCACGACCTGGTGAAGGGCTTCAACTCGACGCTGGACCTGGTCCTGGACCCGGTGAACGATGCGGCCGCGGTGCTGGAGCGCGTGGCCGAGCGCGACCTGACGGCGCGCATCACGGGCGACTACAAGGGCGATCACACGAAGATC
>CANNKR010000205.1 GCA_947504615.1 Gemmatimonadota bacterium
GCTACTATTCTGGATCCGCCCCGGAACTTTTCCCCGTCCTCGGTGTTGCCTTTCTAGCATGTCTCCAGTCACCCCTCCCGATCAGGTCACGGAGCAGGCGCGCCGCGCGGCCGCGCTGTGCCTGGACAACAAGGCGCTCGACGTGCTGCTGCTCGACCTGCACGGCGTCACCGACATGACGGACTATTTCGTGGTCGCCACCGGTACCTCCGACACGCACGTCCGGAGCGTGGCCGGCAACGTGGTGGAGGCCATGGCCAAGGTCGGGGTGAAGGCCTACAGCATCGAGGGCGCCGAGGAAGGCCGGTGGGTGCTGGTCGACTTCGTCGATTTCGTGGTGCACGTGTTCCATCCGTCCATGCGCTCGTACTACCAGATCGAACGGTTGTGGGGGGATGCACCCTCCGTGGCCTTTTCTTCCTAGCCGGGAGCCGCGATGTCGAAGGTTCGCCTGTCCGCCCTGTTGCTGGCGCTCTGCGCGGCCCTCCCCCTGGGGGCCCAAGGGTACTTCGGCCAGAATCAGGTCCAGTTCCAGAAGTTCAGCTGGCGGGTGCTGAAGACCGAGCATTTCGACATCCACTATTACCCGGAAGAGGCGCAGGTGGCGCGCCTGGCCGCGAGCATGGCCGAGCGCTCGTATGCCCGGCTGTCGCGCCTGATGAACTACCAGTTCAAGGAACGCAAGCCGATCGTCATGTTCGCCTCGCGCGGTGCCTTCGCGCAGAACAACGTGTTCGGCGATCTGGGCGAGGGGACCGGCGGCGTCACCGACGCGCTGCGCCAGCGCAACATGTTCTTCTTCACCGGCGACCAGGGCGAAGCGGAGCACGTGCTGACGCACGAAATGGTGCACCAGTTCCAGTACGACATCTTCGCGCGCGGAAAATCCGGCCAGGGGCTGGAGAATTTGCAGCAGCGCCAGCCCCCGCTCTGGTTTGCCGAGGGGATGGCCGAATACCTGTCGGTCGGACCCAAGCATCCGGCCACCGACGGCGTCATTCGCGATGCGGCGCTCAACGGCAAGGTGCCGAGCATCGACGACATGGAACGCAAGCCCGGGGAGTACTTCCCGTACCGGTACGGCGAAGCGCTGTGGCGCTACGTCGGCGGGCGCTGGGGCGACGAGATCGTCGGGGAGATCATGCAGGCCACCCCCACGCTCGGCGTCGAGCGCGCCTTCAAGCGCTACCTCGGCATGACGCTCGAGGAATTGGGCGACGAGTGGAAGGACGCGATGCAGGCGCAGTACCTCCCGTCCGTCGGCACATTGGACCGTCCGCGCAAGATTGCCACGTCGCTGCTGACCGAACGGAAGACCGGCGGCACGATCCCGGTGTACGTCGCCCCCGCGCTCTCCAGCGATGGCAAGCTGATTGCGTACATCTCCACGGGCAACCTGCTGCGGGCCGAGGTGTTTCTGGACCTCTACCTGGCCGACGCGCAGACCGGCAAGCGCATCAAGCGCCTGACCAAGAGCACCTTGAACCCCGAGTTCGAGGAGCTGCGCTACGCGTACTCGCAGAGTGCGTTCTCGCCTGACGGCCTGCGCCTGGCGTTCACCGCGCAGCGCGGCGGCAAGGACGTCATCTACGTGCTCGACGTCAAGCGCCGCAGCGTGGTGAAGCGCCTCGACACCAATCTCGACGCCATGGTCGGTCCCACGTGGTCGCCGGACGGGCGTCGCCTGGTGTTCAGCGGCCTCAAGGGCGGCATATCCGATTTGTACGTCATCGATGCGGACGGCAAGAACATGCGCCGGCTGAACAGCGACATCTACGGTGATGTGATGCCGTCGTGGTCGCCCGACGGAACGCGGATTGCCTACGCCAGCGAGCGCGGACCGCAGTCGCAGCTGGACGTCCTGAAGTTCGGGAAGTGGCAGATCAGCGTGCTGGACGTCGAGCGAGGGACGTCGGAGGTCCTTCCGGGACAGGCCGGCAAGAACCTGAACCCGCAGTGGGCGCCGGACGGCAAGTCACTGGCCTTCATCAGCGACCGCGTGGGCATTCCTCAGATTTTCCTGTACGACTTCGACAACAAGGAGCACTACCAGCTGACGCGCCTCATCGGCGGCGTGCAGTCGGTCACCGAGAACAGCCCCGCGCTGACGTGGGCGCACGAAGCCGACCGGATGGCGTTCGTGTACTTCGAGAACAACGACTACACGGTGTGGCAGTTGGCAAATCCCCGGCAGTTGAAGGGGGCGCCATACCGCGAGGCCCCGGTGGTGGCCGCGGGCGCCGCACGCAGCACGGCCGAGGATTCAGCCGCCATCGTCCGGATGAGGGAACGCGCGGCGGCCGAAGCCGCCGTCAGCGCCATCGTGACCAAGTCGGCGGCCGGGCGTGACAGCGTGGTGCCGCCGATCGTGCCGCGCGATCCGCGCCGGGTCTCGATCTATCGGGGCGACGGCGGGTTGCGTCAGACCGACAAGCTCCCCGAGAACCTCGGCGGCCCGGGCTCGTCCGTCAGCGTGGCAGCGCTGCTCGACAGTGCGGCCTTCGCCCTGCCCGATACCAACAAATTCCTGGACGGCCGCTACCCGGGCAAATTGCGTCCCGAGTACATCTCGCGTCCGCAGGTGGGCTACGCCCAGGACAACTACGGCAAGGGCGTGTACGGCGGCACGGCGATCGTCCTCTCGGATCTCGTCGGCAACAAGCGCCTCACGCTCGCCGGCGGCGTCAACGGCCGCATCGAGGAGGCGCAGGTCTTTGCCGCGTACACGTCGCTGGCCAGCCGCTTCCAGTACACCACCGGCATCCAGCAGCAACCGACCTTCTTCCTGCTCGACCAGTCGCAGACGGCGGTCAGCAGCTCGCAGGCCATCCAGCAGCAGGCGATCGCCCGGTACATCCAGCGGTCGGCCTTTCTGGCCGGCCTGTACCCGCTGAACCGCTTCAACCGGTTCGAGTACGGCCTGAGCCTCAACAACATCGACCGATCGCTGATGTTCATGAGCTACGGCGTCGACTACGCCTATGGCTATACCACGAACGTCTACATCGACAGCATCACGAACCTGTCCTCGCTCAACTTCGTGGCCCCCTACGCCGCGTACGTGCACGACAACACGATCAACGGCTACACGGGGCCCATCTACGGCCAGCGCTACCGGTTCGAGCTCGAGCACGCCGCGGGCAACCTGAGCTGGACCAACTACAACGCCGACTACCGCCGGTACGACGCCATCCTCTTCAGCTACCTGACGCTGGCGACGCGGGTGCAGACGGCGATCGCCGTGGGCTCCGACAGTGCCGAGGTGAACTTCCCGAAGTACATCGGCCGCGCAGACATCATTCGCGGGTATGACCGCGAGAACTACTACTCGAACAGTTGCGAAACGGCCGCGAGCGGCACGTCCTCCTGCTCCGCCACGCAGCTGCTGGGGAGCCGCGTCGCCTTCGCGAACGTGGAGCTGCGATTCCCCCTGCTGCGCTCCATGACGGTGCGGCGGTCGCGCATTTCGCTCATTCCCGTGGACGGCCTGATCTTTTATGACGCCGGCGTCGCGTGGACCAAGGGGCAGACGCTGTCGGTCTCCCGCCCGACGAACTACGACTGGCAGACGCAGCGGTATCCGTTGCGCAGCTACGGGTACGGCATCCGCGTGAACCTGTTCAACTTCGCCATCCTGCGGCTCGACAAGGCGTGGCCGCTCGACGGGGCGCAGAAGAAGGGATACTGGTACTGGACGCTGGGGCCGAGTTTTTAGGGGCAGAGTACGACAGAGTACGACAGAGTACGACAGAAGACGACAGAGCACGACAGCGTTCGACCGACGGAGCGGTGCCTCCCGGTGAGAGGCCGGAGCGAAAAACAGCTCCGGGGCAACCGCTACCGCCGGAGCCTCTCCGGCGCTCAATTTCACGGGTGCGCCGCCTCGCCCTGCTCCTGACCGTCGTTCTCGCTGCCTGCGGCCGTTCCCCCGATGCGGGGACGGCCGGCGGCGGCTCGGTCACGAGCGCCGCGGGCCCCGATGCGATCCTCCTGCGCTTCGCTCGCCAGGGTGGCACCGCCCGCGCGTACCGGTGGTGGCGCGACAGTTCCATCTGGACCTCCGTCCAGCGCGCGCCCTCGGTCAGCCATGCCGTGGCGTTCGATGCCCAGCAGGGGATCCTCGTGATGCTCGACGCGGCGCGCATCCCGCTGCGCGTGGACCTGCGGGTGGGGCGCGTCACCCCAGCCACCGCCGAGCGCCTGCGCGCCATCGTGTCGGCGGATGGCTACGGCGTCTTTGGGGTCGCCCCCACCGGTGACGTCGTGCGACTTACCAACAGCGGTGCCTGGCGTTTCAAGCCGCCGGCGCCCGTGCGCGACCTGCTTCCGCTCCCCGACGGCGCCCTGCTGATCATCAGCGACGCCGCGGACGGCCGCGTGACCATCCGCAAGGTGCATCCTCCCGAGACCAAGGTCACGGACAGCGCGACGATCGCCGGCGCCGACCTGCTGGTGCCCACGGCCATCGGCGACCGGGTCTACTTCACCGCGGGCGAGCATCTCGAGGGCCTGCGCACGCGTGACCTCACGCGATCACTGTACATCACCTTCAACGATGTCGTGCGCGCCGTCGAGGCGACGCCAAGCGGCGACCGGCTCTTCGTGGCCATCAAGGACAGCCCCACGCTGTTCGTGGTCGACCGCTACGACTCGGCCGTGCGCGACAAGATCGTGCTGCCCAACGCCCCCCTCGCACTGCGCATGGATCCCGACGGGCAATACCTGCTGGCGCGCTCGGCCGGCGGCGATTCGGCGCACGTCGTCGCCATCGGCACGCACCGGGCCATCGGCACCGTCGCCACCGCGTGGCGTTCCGATCTCCCCTTCATCGCGCCCGATGGCGGGCTGGCGCTGGCCATCGATGACGCGCTCGTCATCATCGACGCCGAGACCAAGCGCGAGCGAGCCCGCATTCCCAACGGCGCGGCCGATGTCTGGGCGCTCGTGCGCTGGAACGGGTTCCGGCCGCGCGCGGCCGCGCTCGACGAACCCGTCACGTTCGTCGACGAATACGCGGACTCGCTCGCGGCAGATACGGCGGCCACCGATCCCACGGAGGCACCCACGCCCGGCGTGGTGCCCAACCCGGTGCCGCCGCCGGACGCACGCGCCGAGCTGAAGACCCGGGGCTGGATGCTGAGTTTTGCCGCGGTGCTGTCGGAAAGCCGCGCACGCGCCATGGCCGCTGCCGTGCGCGTGGAGGGCGCGACCCCGCGCGTTCAGTCGAGTGAGCGAGACGGCGCCACGGTGTATCGTGTGGTGGCGGGTCCCTTCCCTACCAAGGACGCGGCCGAGGAAGCGGGACGGCGCAGCGGCCTGCCGTACTGGGTGTTCGAGGCCGCTCCGTGATCGGGCGCAAGCGCCCGACACCCATCGCCATCGACCCCTGGGAAGACGAAGGGCGCCGCCTGGCGCCGTTGTTCAGCGGCACGTCCTCCGCGGTCATCGTCGGCAACGACCCCGACGCCGCGGCGCGCGTGGCACTCGGTATCGGACGCTCGGCCGCCCTCGAACGACGCGTGGCCATCGCCGACCTCACCGGCGCATCGCCGACGCTCGACCTGCTGGCCGGCGAAGGCGATTCGCACGGCATCACGGACAGCTTTCTCTACGGCGTCTCGCTGAATGCCGTGGCGCGCCCTGCGTCGGATGGCACGGCGTCGCTGTTCATCCTGCCATGCGGCACCGAATCCACCGTGCCCGAGGACGTTTTTCGCAGCGACCGGTGGCACAAGCTGGCCGCCGGTTTCGCTGACGCGGGCGCGCTGCTGCTGCTCGTGGCGACGGCCGGGGCACCGGGGCTGGCCGCGCTCGTGGTGCAGACTGATGGAGCGGTGTCGGTGGGCGATGCCCAACTTCCGCTGGAGTGGCGCGTGCTGGCGCAGGCCGGTGATCGCACCCCCGTGGTCACCCCGAGCGGCGGCGCACCGCGCCAACGCCAGTGGACCGCGAGAAGCCTGCTCTCGGCCGGCCTGCTGGCGGTCACCATCCTGATCGCGGTGGCCTCGCTCTGGCCGCGCGGAACACCGCAAAC
>CANNKR010000206.1 GCA_947504615.1 Gemmatimonadota bacterium
GCCATGCCCGACGAAGACGAACAGTATGCCGCCTACGTCAAGGTCGTCCGCGCCTTCGCGCCGCACCCGGTGATCATCCGTACCTACGACATCGGCGGCGACAAGCTCCCCGTGGGCGGCTTCCCGCACGAGGCCAATCCGTTCCTGGGATGGCGCGCCATCCGCATGTGCCTCGACGAGCCGGAGATCTTCAAGGCGCAGTTGCGCGCGCTCCTGCGCGCCGCGGTGCACGGCGATCTCCGCATCATGCTGCCGCTCGTCGTCTCCATCGGTGAAGTGCGCCAGGCCAAGGTGCTCATCGCCGAGGCGGCCGCCGAACTTGCGGAACGTGGCGTCCCGTACCGTGCCGACGTCCCCGTGGGCGTGATGATCGAGACTCCGGCCGCCGCACTCACCGCCGACGTCTTCGCCCGCGAGTGCGCCTTCTTTTCCATCGGCACCAACGATCTCGTGCAGTACACGCTGGCGGTCGATCGCGGCAACACGCTGCTCGTCAGCCGGTTCACGGCGCTGCATCCTGCCGTCCTGCGGCTCATTGAACGCACCCAGCTCGAGGGGGGAGCGGCCGGGATCGATGTCTCGGTGTGCGGCGAGATGGCTTCGCAACCGTTGATGGCCTTTGCGCTCCTCGGGCTGGGTATCCGGCAGCTGAGCGTGGCGCCACGGTCCGTGCCGGCGGTGAAGCATCTCATTCGGAGCATCCGGGCCTCGGCGGCCATGGAGGCGGCACGGGAGGCCGTGCGCGCCGACACCGCCCAGGACGTCGAGGGGCTGTTGCGCGAGCGGTTGCTGGCCGAACTCCGGACGCACGGTGATGCCGCCGACGGGTTGCTCGCCCTCGTCGATGCCCATATTCTTCCCGATAGCCACGACTAACTGACTGGACGGCCGGCGCCCTGCCGGCCGTTCGCTTCTCCAACCACCCCTCTCGTGCTGCATCGCCATCTCTTCACGTCCGAGTCCGTCACCGAAGGGCACCCTGACAAGGTGGCCGACCAGATCTCCGACGCCGTCCTCGATGCGCTGCTCGCGCAGGACGCGCATTCGCGCGTCGCCTGTGAGACCATGGTCACCACCGGCCTCGCCACGATCTTTGGCGAGGTGACGACGGCGGCGTGGGTGGACCTGCGCGGGCTCGTGCGCGAGACCATCAAGAACATCGGCTACACCGAGGCGGGCATCGGCTTCGACGCCGACTCCTGCGCGGTCCTCAACGCCCTCGGGCAGCAGTCGCGTGACATCGGGCAGGGCGTCGACACCGGCGGGGCCGGCGACCAGGGCATGATGTTCGGCTTCGCCTGTGACGAGACCGAAGAGCTCATGCCGCTGCCCATCACGCTGGCGCACAAGCTCACGCATGCGCTGGCCGACCGTCGCAAGGACGGCACGCTGCCGTGGCTGCGCCCCGACGGCAAGTCGCAGGTGTCGGTGGTGTACGAGGACGGGCGGCCGATCGAGGTGGACACGGTCGTCATCTCCACGCAGCACGCGGACTCGGTGAAGAACAAGGCCATCCACGAGGCGGTGAAGCGCGACATCATCGAAGCCGTCATTCCGGCCGAGTTGCGCGCCAAGCGGATGAAGGTGCACATCAACCCGACCGGACGGTTCGTCGTCGGCGGTCCGCACGGCGATGCCGGCCTCACCGGCCGCAAGATCATTGTCGACACGTACGGCGGCATGGGGCGGCACGGCGGCGGCGCGTTCTCGGGGAAGGATCCGTCCAAGGTCGATCGGTCCGCCGCGTACGCCGCCCGCTGGGTAGCCAAGAACATCGTCGCGGCCAAGCTGGCCACCAAGTGCGAGGTGCAGTTGGCCTACGCCATCGGTGTGGCGGAGCCGGTGTCGGTGATGGTCGATACCTTCGGCACGGGATCGGTGGACGAGTTGGCAATCATGCGCGCGGTCAAATCGGTCTTCGACCTCACGCCCAAGGCCATCATCGCGGCCCTCGATCTCAAGAAGCCGATCTACGGCCCCACAGCCTCGTACGGGCACTTCGGCCGCAATCCCGAGACGGTGGAACGCTACGGCAAGAAAGTGTCGCTCTTCACGTGGGAGCGCACCAACATGGTGTCCCAACTCAAGCGCGCCATTCGCGCGCGCTGAGCACCCGAGCGGAGGCCCCGTGGTACCGGTCACCGTCACCAGGATGGGGCTCGACAGCGCATCCAACTCGTACGTCGTCCTGCTGCAGGAGCAGGGCGGCGAGCGGGTGTTGCCCATCTGGATTGGCCGTCCCGAGGCCGAGTCCATCGCGACCCAGCTCAACGGCGTCAAGCGCGACCGTCCCATGACGCACGACCTTTGCCACGCCATCATCAACGGCCTGGGGGCGACGCTGCGTCGCGTGCAGGTCACCCGGGTGCACGAAGGCACCTTTTTCGCCGAGTTGCATCTCGTGCGTGGCGGGACGCCCATCATCGTGGATGCGCGCCCCAGTGATGCCATCGCCATCGCCATGCGCCTCGATGCGCCCATGTACGTCAACGAAGCGCTGCTCGGCTTGGACGTGAATGTCGGGATCCCAGAGCCGGCTGGTCGGGATGATGACGCGCTGTCGGCAGAGCAGCTGCAACGGTATCTCGAGCAGATGCGCCCCGAAGACTTTGGCAAGTTCACGTTCTGATCGGCGCATGCGGCTGACGCCGGCGCTCTTCGTGGCCCTCGTGCTCGTGGCGGGTGCTTCCCCTGTGAGCGCGCAGCAGGCGGCGCCCAATACGGTCATTGCGCCGTCACCGCTCGGGGCTCATCCCGGCGCGGTGGGCGAGGCGCGCTCGGTACGAGGACGCGTGGTGCGCGGAGGGTTCTCCGTGGCGCGGCCGGTGTCGTCGGCGTGGGTGGTGCTGCATCGCGTCGGTACCGATCGCGCCGCTCCGCTCGATTCCATGCGCACCGACGTCGCTGGCCGCTATGCCTTTGCCTACCGCACGTCCGGTGATGCCAAGGCGCTCTACTTCGTGTCCAGCACCTTCGGCGGGATCGCGTACTTCACGCCGCCGCTGAAGGACAGGGCCGTGACGGGGGACGACGCTGAACTCATCGTCTTCGACACTACCGGCGCCCCGGTCCCCATCCGGGTGCGGGCACGGCACCTGGTCGTTTCGGCGCCGGACTCCACGAAGACGCGCACCGTGGTCGAGATCTTCGAACTCTCCAACGACTCGTCCGTCACGCGCGTCGCCGTCGGTGACTCCGTGCCGGTATGGGAGAGCGTGCTGCTCGACGGCGCGCGCGACATGCAGGCGGGCCAGGCGGACTTCTCGTCCGACGCGATCCGTTTTTCCGGCGGCCGTGTGCGCCTCTTCGCTCCGTTTGCGCCCGGCCTCAAGCAGCTGTCCTATTCCTATGTGGTCCCTGCCGGCACCAAGGACTTCAGCCTGCTCGTCGCGTCGCGGGCCGACGTCATGGAAGTGCTGATAGAAGATCCGCTGGGGCGCGCGGAGGGCGGGGGCGTGGTCGCCGCAGGCCCGACGACGGTGAACGGACGATCGTTCGCTCGGTTCCTCGGGCAGGACGTGCGGGCCAACGCAGTCGTGCGTGTGCACGCTCCGACTGGCGGAGCGGCCTCGGACACCCAGGTGCGCATGCTGATCATCGTCGCGGCGCTGGGCACGGCGTTGCTCGTGGGACTCGCACGGTACATGATGCGGCGTCCGCTGGGGAGCGCCGAGATGGGCGGGGGCGTCGACGTGGAGAGCCTGCGCGCGCGCCTTGCCGCGCTGGACCTGGCGTTCGCCAATCTGCAGAGCCCCTCCGCCGAGCAGCGGGCCGATCACTGGCAGAAGCGTGCGCACCTCAAGAAGCAACTCACGGACGCGCTTGCGCGTGAGCAAGGGCTGGCATAGGTTCACGCCAACAACTGAAGTGTTGACGGATGCGGGTAACGGAAGCCGGTGTAACTCCGGCGCGGCCCCGCCACTGTAACGGGTGAAGTACGCCCTGCTCACGAACCCACTGGTCGTTGGTCGACCGGGAAGGGGAGCAGGGGCCCGAAGCCAGGAGACGCCTCGCGTCCGTGCCATTACTGAAGCCTCGGGGGAGGCCACGTGGCGACGGACGCGCCTTGTGGGCGCGCCCGGCGTGCTGGGCTCGTTCCCCGACCGGAGCGAGCCTTTCGTGTTTTTGGTCGTTGTTCATCGCTTTCGCATGCGCGCCGCACGGCGCGGCTCCATGCACGTGACGTCGTGCGTGGCGTGCATCGCAGCGTGCCTGGTGGCAGTGACCGTGGCGTGCGGCTCCCCTGGGCCCGCTCGCGAAGTCGCCAATGCGGTGGGAACGCCGCGAGCCGACGGCCGCGCGATGATCGATGACGCGGGTGACACCGTGCGCCTCGCGGCCCCCGCCATGCGCATCGTCTCGCTGAACCCCGTCACCACCGAGGCGCTGTTTGCCATTGGCGCCGGCGCGCGTCTGGTGGGGCGTACGCACTGGGACACCTATCCACCCGCCGCGTTGAAGGTCACCGACCTCGGCAATGGCATGCAACCCAACGTCGAGGCCGTGCTTGCCACGCGCCCCGACCTCGTGGTGCTCTATGCCAGCAACGGCAATCGGGCGGCCGCCGTCGCGTTCCATCGGGCCGGCGTGCAGACGCTGACGCTCCACACCGATCGTGTGGCCGAGTTGCCTATCGCGCTGCAGTGGCTGGGGCGCGTCACGGGCGACACCGTTGCGGCCCGTGTGGTCGCCGATTCAGTGATGCGTTCAGTGGCGGCGGTGCGCACGCAGGCGATGCCCTCGCCACAGCCCACGGTCTTTTGGCAGGCGTGGGACAACCCGGTCATTACCATTGGCGCCGGGAGTTATCTCAACGAACTCGTCGAAACGGCCGGGGCGCGCAACATCTTTGCCGACCTGCCGCAGCCGTCGCCGCAGGTGACCCTGGAAAGCGTGGCGCAGCGAAATCCGGACTACATCCTGGTGGGGCCGGGCACCGCGGCGCGCTTGCGCACCCAGGCGCGCTGGCGCGCCGTGCCCGCTGTGCGCGAAGGGCGCGTGCTCGTGGTCGACACCGCGGTGGTCGGGCGCCCCGGTGTACGCATGGGCGAGGGGGCGCGGTCGTTGCGCGCCCTCCTCGACTCGGCAATCTCGGCACGGCACCCGTGAGAGCCTCACGGTGGATCCTGATCGGCGTCGTGCTGCTCGCCGCCTGCGCGGCGGGACTCGCGTTCGGCCCGGTGTCGCTGGGGCTCGGCGATGTCGTGCGGGCGTTGGCCGGCGTGGGCGAACCTCAGTCGGTCGCCATCGTGCGAGACCTCCGACTGTCGCGCGTGGTGCTGGCCATGCTCACCGGGGCCGGTCTGGGAATGAGCGGCGCCGCACTGCAGGGCACGCTGCGCAATGCGCTGGCTGAACCGTATCTGCTCGGCGTTTCGGGAGGCGCCGCGGTGGGTGCGGTGCTGGCCGTCGTGGCTGGCCTCACGTCGGCGTTCGCACTGCCGATGGCTGCATTCGCTGGCGCCGCCGGCGCCGTGGTGCTCGTCCTGCTCGTGGCCCGCGCCGCGCGCGGACGCGCCGATCCCCGCATTCTGTTGATGGCCGGCGTCGTCGTCGGCGCCTTCGCCAACGCGGCCATCATGGTGCTGCTCGCCGGCGCCGGCGAGGGCACGGTGCGCAGCGCGCTCTGGTGGATGATGGGCTCGGTGGCCGGCGCCGACTGGTCCACCATCCGCTGGCTCTCGGTGTATGCCGTCGGCGCGGGTGCGGCACTGGTCGCGGTGGCGCGTGACATCGACCTGCTCGCGCTTGGCGAAGACGCCGCCGCCGGACTCGGCGTGCACGTCGCGAATGCCACGCGGCGCATCTTCCTGCTCGCTGCACTGCTTGCCGCGGTGACGGTGGCCGGGGCAGGGCTCGTCGGCTTCGTGGGACTCGTGGTCCCGGCGCTCGCGCGCGCCATGGGTGTGCGTCGCGCGCGCGAAGTGCTCCTGGCGTCCGCGGTCATTGGGGCCGCACTCGTCGTGGCCGCTGACGTCGTGGCCCGCACCGTACGCGCCCCGGCGGAACTTCC
>CANNKR010000207.1 GCA_947504615.1 Gemmatimonadota bacterium
AAGTTGTCGGGATTCCTTGGTGCAACGCTGGCGAGCTACGCAGGGTGGTACCTCGGCGCCCCCATCGGGATGTTCACCGCCTTCCTCCTCAGCATTGTCGGGGGAGGCGTGGGCCTCTATTACGGCCGGAAGTTCGGCAAGCGGTACCAGTAGCACATGCCGACCGTAGACGTGACCATCACCTTTCTGGCGATGGAGCATCCCTCGATGCTTCGTCCCAAGCGCGTGGCGCGCGAGGGCGTCGCCCTGGTGCGGGTCGACCCGCCCACGGCGGAGGTCGCGGCCCGGTTCTATCGGGACGTGGGTGGTGCCTATCATTGGCTCGACCGGGCGGCGTGGACTGAGGCGCAGTGGACCGAGGAGCTGTCGCGCGAGGGTTCGGAGCTCTGGGTGCTGCGCGTCGATGGCGAGGACGCGGGGTTCTTTGAGATGCTGATGCCCAGGCCGGGGGTGCGCGAGATCCATTATTTCGGGCTGCTCCCGGGGTTCGAAGGGCAGGGACTTGGCGCGCATCTGCTGACGATGGCCGTCGAGCGCGGATGGGACGCCGGTGCCGATCACGTGATCCTGAATACCTGCACACTCGATCACCCGGGCGCCCTCCCCAACTACCTGGCGCGGGGTTTCGAGATCGTGGGCACCCGAACGGAGCGGCGCGAGCTGCCGGAGCACGCATAGCCATGTCGGTCGCATTCACCAAGGAAGACGGCAACTGGGGCGATCCCTCCCGGCGCTTTGTGCTGCCGCCGCGCGATGCCCCGGAATACGACGCCGAAGCGGCGGCGGCCCTGCTGGACGCCGCGCGCACGGGCGACACCGGGAGCGCCGAGATGGCCACGGGCTACTACTGGGGCGAACCGGCGCTCAAGCCACACGTGCAGCGGCTGCTGGAACAGGCCCGCCGCGAGGGCGACGACCGGCTGGAACAGCTCGCCGAGCGGTTCTTGCGGTAGTGCTCCTGTAGATCGGTTTTTTCAACGCGGAGACCGGAGGCGCGCGGAGGGCCACGGAGAACGGCAACTGACTTGAAGGGGGTGTGGCGGACGGTACTTGCCTCCACACCCCCTTTATTGCGTTGCTTTACTCCGTGGCTCTCTGTGGCCCTCCGGTCTCCGTGTTGAAAGAACCGAATCCCAGCTCTGCCCCCACCGAATCGTCCCTCAGCGCCCCCGGACCCGTTATCTTGAAGGGATGCAATCCGAGCCCGTCGCCACGATCGCCCACGTCATCCAGCTGTCGGTGGCGCCGGTCTTTCTGCTTACGGGCATCGCCGGGTTGCTGAACGTGCTCACCGGCCGGCTCTCGCGCATCGTGGAGCGGGCTCGGCACCTCGAACGAACATTGCTGGACGAAGCGGCGGACGACGGGGCCCCTGCGCACTCCCAGTTGCGCACCCTCGCCAGCCGCGCGCGCTGGATCAACATCGCCATCAGCCTCTGCGTGGTCTCGGCCATCTTCGTGGCGTCGGTTGTCGTAGTGCTCTTTGCCAGCGCATTCTGGGGCTCGGACTACGGCGGCATCGTGGCCGTGCTGTTCATCGGCGCCATGCTCGCGCTCATCGCCGGGCTCGTTTTCTTCATGCGCGAGATCTACGTCGCTACGTCGAACCTGCGCATCGGTTCGCACTAGCACCGGTTATCCTTCACGCGGGCACACTGTGCCCGCTCCCCACTTCAAGACATCCCGTGGCCTTCGCCTCATTCAAGTTGCACGCCTCCCTCCAGCGGGGGCTCAAGGAACTCGGCTTCACCCGCCCGACGCCCATCCAGCTGGACGCCATCCCGCCCGCTGTCGAAGGGCGTGACATCCTGGCCTGCGCCCAGACGGGGAGCGGCAAGACGCTCGCCTTCCTGCTCCCCATCCTGAACCACCTGATGGAGCAGAAGCGCGGTGCCACGCGTGCGCTCGTCATCACGCCGACGCGTGAACTCGCCGCCCAGATCCTCGAGAGCCTCAACGACGTGGCGGTGCACACGCCGCTCACGGCGGCGTCGGTCTTCGGCGGCATGGGCATGGGTCCGCAGGAACATGCGTTCCGCTCGGGCGTCGACGTGATCATCGCCACACCGGGACGCCTGCTCGACCATTTCCGCCAGCCGTACGCCAAGCTCGCTGGCCTGGAATATCTGGTGCTCGACGAAGCCGACCGCATGCTCGACATGGGCTTCCTCCCCGACATCAAGCGCATCCTCAAGCACCTGCCGCCGCGCAAGCAGACGCTCTTCTTCAGCGCCACCATGCCGGGCCCCATCGGCGCGCTGGCGCGCGAGATGCTCAAGAATCCGGCGTCCATCAACCTCGAGCGCCGGTCGCAGCCCGCCGTGGGCATCACGCAGGCGGTCTACCCGGTGCACCAGGAGCTGAAGTCGGCGCTCTTCCTGGCGCTGCTGCAGCGCAACGACATGAAGGAAGCGCTGGTCTTCACGCGCACCAAGCATCGCGCCAATCGTCTGGCCGAATATCTGGTGAAGAAGGGCATCAAGGCCGAACGCATTCACGGCAACCGTTCGCAGGCGCAGCGCACTGCCGCGTTGAAGGGCTTCAAGGACGGCCTCTATCGCGTGCTCGTGGCCACCGACATCGCCGCGCGCGGCATCGACGTGGAAGCGCTGGGTCACGTGGTGAACTTCGACGTTCCCAACGTGCCCGAGGACTACATCCACCGCGTGGGTCGCACGGCGCGCGCCGAACTGACGGGCGAGGCGTTCACCTTCGTGTCGCCGAGTGAGGAAGAGGAGTTGCGCGCCATCGAGAAGGCCATCGCCAAGCGCCTGCCGCGTGTGACGGTGCCCGACTTCGATTACAACGCCAAGGTCGAGGCGCGGCTCGAGATTCCACTGGCCGAGCGCATCGCGGTGATTCGGGCCAAGAAGGCCGATGATCGCGCACGTTCCGCGGCCAAGAAGGGCGGACGCCCGGGAGCGCCGGTCGTGCGCTCAGGCCCGCGTCCGTCGACGCCGCGTCCGGCGGGGCGCAGCAGTTCCGACTCGCCGTATGCATCGGGTGGTTCGGAGAAGGGGAGTGGCAGCGGAGCGGCAGGCCGCACGCGCCGCGGCGGCGGTGCGGGGCATCGCAAGGGCAACAGCCCGACGCGTGGGTCAAACTCCTGACGCGCTGAACCTCCCGTCGGGGTGGCGCACGCGTTTCGCGCCCGCCCCGACGGGCTTCCTGCACCTCGGCCATGTCGTCAACGCGCTGTACGTGTGGGGTGTCGCGCGCGCCAACGACGGGCGTGTGGTGCTCCGCATCGAGGATCACGACCGTTCGCGTTGCCGTCCCGAATACGAACGGGCGCTGCTCGATGACCTCGACTGGCTCGGCTTCGTCCCCGATGAAGGGACGACCGCCGAGTTCCGTGCCGGGGAGAGCCCGTTGCGGCAGAGTGACAACGATTGGCGCTACGCCGCGGCCATCACTGCGCTCGACCTGCGCGGTCTCGTCTACCCCTGCAAATGCTCGCGCGGCGATGTTGCGCGGCTCGTCACCGATCGCCCCAACGAGGAGATGCCGTATCCCGGCACCTGTCGCACTGCGGCTCTCGCCCCCGATGCCTCATTGCAGCGCCGTGTGACGCTCGACGGATCGCGCGAGCGTTTCTTCGATCTGCGGTTGGGGCCGCAGGAGCAGCTGCCCAGTACGCAGTGCGGCGATCTGCTTTTGCGCGACCGCCTCGGGCAATGGACCTACCAGTTTGCGGTCACGGTGGACGATCTCGACCAGAAGATCGATGTCGTGATTCGCGGGGAAGACCTGCTCGCCTCGACGGGACGGCAGCGCGCGCTCGCCCGCCTGCTTGGGCGTCGTCGTCCGCTGCACTTCCTGCATCATCCGCTGGTGCTCAAGCCCGGCGGCGAGAAACTCAGCAAGTCGGCGGGAGATTCCGGCGTGCGCGAACTGCGTGAGGCCGGACACACGAGCGCCGAGGTTATTGGCCGGGCCGCGCACCTTGCCGGGCTGATTGACGAGGCGCGGGCGCTGGAAGTGCGGGAGATTCCGGAGCTGTTCGGGCAGGGGTAGGGTGCTTGCTCGCCCTGTGGCGTTCGTGCAGTTTGCACGGATGCATTTTCGCGCCCCCCTCGCGGTTTTGTCACTCTGCGTGAGCACCTCGCTCGCCGCGCAATCGGCGGCGGACTCGACGCTGCGCGCGGTGCATATCGCGGCGGGTACGCGCTCGCCGGCGATCGACGGCCGGCTCGATGACGCCGCGTGGCGCGCCGCCACGCCCATCAGCGACCTGCGCCAGCGCGAGCCGCTTGAAGGCGCGCCGGCAACCGAGCGCACCGAGGTGCGCGTCGTGTTCGACGACGAGACGCTGTATATCGGCATTCACGCCTTCGACCGCGAGCCGGGCAAGGTGGTGGCGCGCATCCTCGAGCGCGATCGCGTGATGAAGGCGAGTTTCGATGGCGCACCGGAGTTCGACGGCGACGACGCGGTGGCCATCCTGCTCGACGGCTTTCACGACCACCGCAATGGCGTGGTGCTGGCGACGAACGCCAATGGTGCCGAGTTCGACGCCCTGCTTACCGACGAAGGGCGCGAGTTCAATGTGGACTGGCGCGGCATCTGGAAGGTCGCGTCGATGCGCACGAGTGACGGATGGTCGGCGGAGTTTGCCATTCCCTTTCGGTCGCTGCGGTACCGCCCCGCCGGTGACGAGTGGGGGCTGAACGTCTATCGCATGATCCGCCGCAAGAACGAAGAGGTGCTCTGGCGCGGGTGGACGCGCAGTGGCGGCGGCTTTGCGCGCGTGAGCCTCGCCGGTCACCTGCGCGGACTCGACAGCCTGCCGCGTCCCGGCGGGAACATCGAACTGCGCCCCTACGTGCTGGCGGGTCTCGACCGCGAGCGCGACACGACCACGACGCGGCTCGAGGACACACGCCGGCACGGGATTGGCGGCGAGCTGAAGGCGCAGCTGCGGCCGGGCCTCGTGCTCGACGCCACGGTGAACACCGATTTTGCGCAGGTGGAAGCGGACAACGTACAGGTGAATCTCACGCGGTTCTCGTTGTTCTTCCCCGAGAAGCGCGAGTTCTTCCTCGAGAATGCGGGCATCTTCGAGTTCGGTGCACGCGAGATTTTCGGGCCACCACCCTTCCTGCTGTTCTTCTCGCGGCAGATCGGCATTGCCGAAGACGGCCCGGTGCCCGTGCTGGGTGGAGGGCGTGTCACAGGGCGCGTGGGCGGCCAGACCGTGGGCTTGCTGTCGATGGCGTCCGACTCCGCCTTCGACCAGCCGCGGTCGGCGTTCAACGTGATGCGCGTCAAGCGTGACATCGGGGGCAACAACTACGTGGGCGCCATGGTGACCGACCGGCGCAGCAGTGACGCATATAACACGGCTGGTGGCTTCGATTTCAGCGCTTGGCCGTCACAGGCCGTCAACGTCCAGGGGTTTGTGGCACGCACCACGACCAAGGGACCCGGCGGTGATGGCGGGGCGGCACGCGTGGCGGTCAACATGCAAACCGGCCGGTATGGATTTTCGGTGCAGCACCTGCGCATCGGCGCGGAGGCGGACGCGCAACTTGGTTTCGTGACGCGCAGTGACATCCAGCAGACCGGCGGCAACGCGCGCTACACGTTCCGGCCGCGTCGCTTCGGGTTGCGCACGGTGAACATCCTGAACTTCAGCGACTACATCGCACGCCTCGACGGCGGACTGCAGGACTGGCGATTCGCCAGCGCGCTTGACCTCAACTTCAATTCGGGCGGCAGCGCGACGGTGTACCGGCGTTTCGGACAGGTGCGCCTGGACGAGTCGTTTGACCTCGCCGATTCCATCTACGTGCCGGTCGGAGCCTATGACGGCGGCGTGACCGGCTTCTTCATGGGCAGCGATCCGTCGCGCTCAGTCGTATTCAACGCGAATGGCGAGTCGGAGTCCACCTATGGCGGCACGCTCGGGCGCATCACCAGCAGCGTGGCGGCCCGGCTCGGTACGCACGTCGGCCTGGCACTGGACGGCACCCGCAGCTGGGTCAACCTTCCCAATGGCGCC
>CANNKR010000208.1 GCA_947504615.1 Gemmatimonadota bacterium
CGGCCGAGAGCGGCGCGCCCGGGCGTCGGCCGTCGCTTGCCGACACCCTGCGCGAGTCGCTGCGCAGCCGCGTGCTGACCAGCGACATCGATCGCGACCGGCTGGTGGAACTGGGCGCGCACTACCTGCGCGAAGCCGAGCACCAGATGGCGGCGAAGGGCATCGGCGAGGCGGAGGACGCGTGAGGCTGTCGCGACTCCGGCTGGTGAACTTCCGGCAGCACGCCGACAGCACGCTGCTGTTCGACAGCGGGCTCACGGGCATTATCGGCGCGAACGGCGTCGGCAAGACGACCATCCTCGAGGGCATCAAGTGGGCGTTGTACGGCGGCGACGCCACGCGCGGCACGGTGGACTCGATTCGCTTCGCACGCGCCAGCGCCCGCGCCCCGGTGCGCATCGAGCTCGACTTCGACCTGATGGGGCACCGCTACCACCTGGTGCGCTCGCTCACCAGCGCGGACCTGTTTCTCGACGGCGGCGAGCGTCCGATCGCCACCGGCGCATCGGCGGTCACCGACCTCGTGCGTCGCCGCCTGGGCATGTCGCTCGACGAGTTCGACAACACCTACTTCACCGCGCAGAAGCAGCTGGCGGTGATGGCGACCCTCAGCTCGGCCGCGCGCGCGCAGTTCCTGTCGCGCGTGCTCGGCTACGAAAAGCTGCGCGCCGCCCAGGACTTGTGCGACGAGCGCCGCAAGGCGCTGCGCAACGAGAGCAACGGCATGCGGGTGGGAATGCCGGATGCCGACGTGCTGGTGCGGCAGTTGGCCGATGCGGAGGCACGGTCGCTCGCCGCCCAGGTGCACGCGTCCACGGCGGTGGCGGACAAGGGGCGCGCCCAGCAGGAACTCGGCGAGCTGCAACCGCGCTGGGAGGCTGCCCAGCACGCGCGGGAAGAACTGCAGGGGCTCGACGCCGAGCGGCGCGTCATCGACGCCGAGGTGGCGGCGCTGGCGCGCACCGTCGAGCGCGTGGAGGGCGAGCTGACGCACGTCGCCGATGCACGTGCGCAGCTGGCGCCGTTGGCCGAGGCGCTGCTGCCATTCCACGAGATGGGCGACGAGTTGGGCCGCCAGCGCGAGCTGAAGGTGTCCGATGGCCGCCGGAAGGCGTTCGAGGAAAACGCCGTCGAGCTCGCCACCGAGGTGCAGCACCTGCGGGAGCAGCGGTCGCGGGTCGAGACGGCGCCCATGCGCGAGGAGCAGATCACCGAAGAGCTGGAGCAGAAGAAGCGCCGGCTCGAGGAACTGCAGGGGCGCCTGGAACTGCGGCGCACCGAGTGGGTGCGTGACCGGCAGGAAGCCGAGACGCGGCGCAACGCGCTGCGCACGCAGTACCAGGAATTGCGCGACCAGAAGGAGAAACTGAACACGGCGGGCGAGGAGGGCACATGCCCCACCTGCAGCCGGCCGCTCGGCGATCATTTTCACACGGTCATCGATTTTCTCGACGGCCAGCTCGAGACGGTCAATGCCGACGGCACGTACTTCCGGCAGCGCCTCGAGCAGCTCGAAGGGATGCCCGAAGACATCGCGGCGCTCGACGAGGAACGGCGGCAGGCGATGCAGGAGTCCAGCGCGCTGGAGCGCAAGCTGGCCCGCATCCAGGTGGCGGTCGGCCAACTCGAGCAGGTCGGTCGCGATCTGGGGCAGAAGGAACAGCGCCTGGCCGCGCTCTCGCTCCAGATCGCGGCGATTCCCGGCGGTTACGAGGCGGGGCACCACCTCGCCATGGAGGCGCAGTTCGAGCAGCTCGCCGCGCTGAGCACCCAGGCCAACCGTCTCACGACCCAGGTGGAGCGCGAACCGTCGTTGCGTCGTGAACTCGAGTCGGCCCAGCGCGCCACGGGGTCGGCGCAGGCCAAGCGCCTGCTCATCGCCGAGCGCGTCGGGAGCATCTCGCATTCGGAGGAGGAATACGCGGCGCTGCGCGCGGCGCATGAACGCGCCAGCACCGGGGCGCATGTGGCGGGCATCGCCGTGATCAACGCCGAGGCCGAAGCGCGGATGGCCGCGGCAGATCGCGAACGCGTGATGACGTCGCAGCGCGAGCTGGCCGAGCGCCAGGTGCGGCTGGACCAGATCGAGAACGAACGGCGGCTGCACGACGAACTGTTCCGGGCGTACTCCGACCTGCGGACCGACCTCAACTTCCAGATGCGGCCCGAGATCTCCGAGTTGGCGAGCGCGTTCCTGTCGTCGCTCACCGACGCGCGCTACAGCGAACTCGACCTCGACGAGAAGTACCGGATCTCCATCATGGAAGACGGGGTTACGGTCCCCGTCATCTCGGGCGGCGAGGAAGACCTCGCCAACCTCGTGCTGCGGCTCGCCATCTCCCAGATGATAGCCGAGCGGTCCGGGCAGCCGTTCTCGCTGCTGATCCTTGACGAGGTGTTCGGGTCGCTCGACGAGACGCGGCGGCAGAACGTCATTGGGCTGTTGCGCGGCCTGCGCGACCGGTTCGATCAGGTGATCGTCATCACGCACATCGACGACGTGCGCGACGGGCTGGATCAGGTGTTCGTCGTGTCGCACGACGAGAAGTCCGGTGCCGCCCGCGTGGTGCGCGGCGACGCGGGCGCACCGCCGCCCGTGGATGAGGTGCTGGTGGCGTTCGGCGCGGCGGCCGGGTAATGGCCACCCCCGATCCGCGACCCCTCGGCGTGCGGGCGCGTCGGCTGACGGTGGCCGACATCGGCCCGCTCAACGTGCTGTTCGCCGATTCGTTTTCCGACCGATACCGCCGCGACGGCCTGGCCGGGGTGCGCGTGCCGCCGCTGAACCCGCTCATCTGGCGTTATGCCATCGAGGGCGCCGGGGACGGCGCGGTGAGCTGGGTGGACGAGCACGGGGAACTGCTGGCGTTCAATGTGGCGCACCATTCGGGCACCGAAGGGTGGATGGGTCCGCTGGCGGTGCGCCCGGACCTGCAGGGCGGTGGACTCGGCAAGGAGGTCGTGACGAGCGGCATCGACTTCCTGCGGCAGCGCGGGTGCACCGTGATCGGGCTCGAGACGATGCCGCGCACGATGGACAACATCGGGTTCTATGGCCGGCTGGGATTCGTGCCGTCGCACCTGACGGTGACCTTCACGCTGGAGGCGCATCGCGGGCGCTGCCAGCTGCTGTCGCAACTCGGCGCCGCGGATGCGGACGCCGCGGTGCGGGAATGTGCGGCGCTGGTGCATCGCCTGCAGCCGGGGGTCGACTTTACGCGCGAACTGCTGCTGACGCGCGACCTGGGCATTGGCGACACCGTGCTGCTGACCGGGCGCGAAGGGATCATCGGGTTTGCGCTGTGCCATGCGGTGGCGCTCATCGAGGGGCGCCCGCGCGACGAGCTGCGGGTGCTCAAGCTCGCGGTCGATGACGTGACGGCGTTCGGGACGCTGCTGACGGCGATCACCGCCTACGCGCGCGACGCCGGGACGACGCGCGCGGCACTGCGCGTGCAGGGCGACTACCCCGATGCGTATCGCGCCCTCGTCGCGCGCGGCGCCCGCGTGCGCTGGACGGACCTGCGCATGACGCTGGCGGGACATGCGGAGCAGGTGCCCGGGCGTGGCGTGGTGTTTTCGAACTGGGAGATCTGAGCGCGAGACGCCGGCGCCCGGTGCGCTAACTAGCGCTTCTTCGTCCGCTCGGTGCGCGAGACGATGCTGTACATCCAGAGCGCGACGCCGCCCGTGAGGAGGAGATGAATCCATCCCGGGGCGCCGAAGAAGACGGTGCCGGCGGCCCAGAGGGCGAGCATGGCGGCGGCGGCGACGGAGTAGGGCATGGGGTCAATAGTAGCCGTGGGGCCTGGTTTGGAAAAGCAGCCGCGGGTGGTACGTCCACAGCGTCCCTCCTACACTTTCCTTTCCCCGGTGCCGATGGTATGGTAGAGGCCAACAGGGGCGAAGCGGACTTCCTTTTTGAGCCAACAAGTCCTCCGAGTGGCATCCGATATTCTGGTTGACGTCATGCCCCGACGCGGGGAAGGCGGAAGGCCGGCTGAGGGGCTCATCATTCGACAGGGCTTCAAAATTCCCGCTTCGTTCCACCTCAACACGATGCCCCGTTCACCTTGGTGAGCGGGGCGTCGTGCGTTGGGGCGGGAATCCGTGTCCCAGACGTGGGGTGCTGGCCTGGCGCAGAAACGGCTCCAGCGATCAGCCGCCGGCCGCATCGTTGTCACCCGATCGCTGCTCGCCTCACCGATTCCGTGTAGGAGACGTGGAACGGTGGCCGGTGTCTCAGGGCGGGCGCACGGGGCCAGGTGGCATGACCGGCGGAATGTCGCGGACGACGTGCGTCCAGTCGACATCGCCGGGCACGCCAGTCAGAATCGAGAGCGGACCCAGGAGCATGCGGGTCTTCCAGGAATTGCCGTAGCTCACCAGGCGAAGCGTCGCATCGCGCGCAAAGCGTCCGTTCGAAATGAACAGCGCCGCGCCGTTCACCGCCATGCCACAACGACCGTCGGGAAACACCTGCAGTCGCACGCGATAGGGCGTCCCGTTTGCCAGGCGCAGTGGGCGGCGTTCAGCGCCCGGCACCGGCCCGGGAAGCGGAACAATGGTGGCGAGTCCGTCGATGCCCTCGCTGCCCGGATACGAGAAGAGGCAGTCGGCCCCCGGTGGTCGGCGCCCAGCCGGCAGGAATCCGGTGCGGTGATCCCACGCGTCAAGCGCCTCACGGTCCATCGCTGCGTAGAGATGGAGGTCGATCGTCTGCCACTGCAGTGCCGTCACGGCGGTGCTGATGACCGCGTCAATCGCGAGGCCACGCGCCGACCGAAGCGTCCCTTTGTGGTACACGCCGCTGAAGTACGAACCGTCTCCGTTATTCAGCACTGCCGCACCCATTAGGGGATCGTGCACGACGGTCGGGAGCGGATCACCAAAGGGACGCCAGTCGGTAAAGCCGGTGGCCCAGTGTTCGCTGGCGATCAGATGCGTGGTGGCGGCAACGGCGACGACCCGGGTTGACGTGGTGCGCCAGCCACCGGCCGACGCCACGACGACGATCGTTCCGGGGCGTGCCGCCACCAGGGTGCCAGCGGAATCGATGGTGCCGTCCCCGGCAGCGCCCACGCGCCAGCGCACGTACGGGGGTGTCGATTCGGTGCTGTCACTCCACTTGGCCACGAGTTCGAACCGGTGCGGGACGCCCACAAAGACGGTGTCGTTCATCGATGAGACGCTGAGTCGCTCGACGTACGGCGCTGGCACCCCGCGTGCCCCCCAGAGCAACGGTCCGGGCGCCTGCATGGTGCGTCCCCAACGGATTCGGCGCGCCTCCTGGGGATCGCTGGACGGAGCGACGACACCGACGCTTCCCGAGGCGGTCCCGGTCCACCACGCCAGCCAGCGGCCGTTCGGCGACAGGGTGGGACTGCCGGTGGTGCTGATCAACGTATCTATGGCCAGCGAGCGCCCCGGGTGCAGAACCAGGAGCCTGTTGCCGCCGTACATCATGATCGCCTGAGGGTCTCTCCAGCCAAGAATGCTCGCGACAAACGTCGTGCAGCGTTCGTCATCCCCGTCAATGCCGATGATGCACATCTGGGTCGGGCGCCCGTCCAGGTAGTCGCGCACGAACGCGATGCGCGATCCATCGGGGCTCCACATGGCAATCCCTTCGCGTCCGTCGGACCGTGTGAGTCGGCGCACGGCGCCGGTCGCCCGATCGAGAATGCCCAGCCGGTGATGGCGAAGGACACTCCACCGCGATGAGTGGAACGCGATGAACTGTCCGTCGGGAGACCACGCGTCCGGGACATCGTCGCCGGGGGCCGACGTCACGCGCGTCACGCGGCCGTTCACCGCAATCACGTCGATGTCGCTGCCGCCCGAGTCGCTGTAGGCGTGCTCGGAGAGTCGTTCGCCCGTGCTCTGGAGCAGGGGCGACGTCTGGGGATAGTCATACAGCGAACTGGCGCCGGCGTACGGCGACGCAGGCCGTCCGTCGATCAACGTCGATGCA
>CANNKR010000209.1 GCA_947504615.1 Gemmatimonadota bacterium
GATCCGGCGGCACTGCCTTCGAGGTGCCGGGTGCGTACCCGTTCACGCGCGGCATTCACCCCACGGGATATCGCGGCAAGCTCTGGACCATGCGGCAGTTCGCCGGCTTCGGGTCGGCGCAGGAGACCAATCAGCGCTACAAGTTCCTGCTCGAACGCGGCACCACCGGCCTGTCCGTCGCCTTCGACTTTCCTACGCTGATGGGCTACGACTCCGACCATCCGCGGTCGGAAGGCGAAGTCGGCAAGTGCGGCGTGGCCATCAGTTCGCTGGCCGACATGGAGGCGCTGTTCGACGGCATCCCGCTGGACCAGGTGTCGACGTCCATGACGATCAACGGGCCGGCGATCATCCTCTGGTGCTTCTACATTGCCGCCGCCGAGAAGCAGGGAGTGTCCGCCGAACAACTGCGCGGCACCATCCAGAATGACATCCTCAAGGAGTACATGGCGCAACACGCGTGGTGCTTTCCCATCGAGCCCGCGCTGCGCCTCATCGTCGACTGCTTCGAGTGGGGCGCCGAGCACGCGCCGCAGTGGAACACAGTGTCCATCTCCGGCTATCACATCCGCGAGGCCGGGGCGACGGCCGCGCAGGAACTGGCCTTTACCCTCGCCGACGGCTTCACGTACGTCGAACGCGGCATAGCCCGCGGCCTCGACGTCGATGACTTCGCGCCGCGCCTGTCGTACTTCTGGGACATCCACAACGACTTCTTCGAGGAGATCGCCAAGCTCCGCGCCGCTCGTCGTATCTGGGCGCGCCACCTGAAGGAGAAGTACGGCGCCAAGAGTCCGCGCAGCTGGGTGATGCGCTTCCACTCGCAGACCGCCGGCGTCACCCTCACGGCACAGCAGCCGATGAACAACATCGTGCGCGTCGCCTACCAGGGACTCGCCGCCGTGCTCGGCGGCACGCAGTCGCTGCACACCAACTCCATGGACGAGACGCTCGCGCTCCCCACCGAGCACGCGGTGGAGGTGGCCCTGCGCACGCAGCAGGTGCTGGCCTACGAAACGGGGGTCGCGTCCGTGAGCGATCCGCTGGGCGGCTCCTACTACGTCGAGAAGCTCACCGACGACATCGAACGCGAAGCCGAGGAGCTCTTTGCGCAGATCGAGGCGCAGGGCGGGGTGGTGCGCGGCCTCGAGGACGGCTGGTTCCAGAAACGGATCGCCGAAAGCGCATCGCGCCAGCAATGGGAGATCGAGCAGCGGCGCAAGCTCGTGGTCGGCGTCAACGAGTTCACCAGCGACGAGACATTGGAGATCCCGCTGCTGAAGATGTCGGAGGAAGCGGCGCGGGAGCAGGCCGCCAAGCTGGCCGCCCTGCGCCAGACCCGCGACAGTGCGCTGGTGCAGCAGCGACTCGACGCACTTCGCACGGCTGCTCGGGGGAGCGAAAACCTGGTCCCCTTCATTCTCGACTGCGCACGGGCCTACGCCACGCTGTACGAGATTCGCGCCGCGCTCGAAGACGTGTTCGGGGCGTATCGTGAACCGGTGTTCTTTTGAGACGGCCGACAGTGGACGGTAGACGGCCGAAGGCGGCGGACGCTCCCGTCCGTCGTCCATCCTCCACCGTCTCCGACTGGTGGCGCACCTACTTTGACGCGGGCTACCTGCGCGAGTACGAGCCCATGTTCGATCTCGTTGGCGACCGCCGGCAGGTGGCACGTCTGGTCGAGCTGCTCGAACTGCCGTCCGGGGCCCGCGTGCTCGACTGCCCCTGCGGGCAGGGGCGGCACGCGCACCTGCTGGCCGAGGCGGGCTTTGACGTGGATGCCGCCGACTACTCGGCTCCGCTCATCGCCGCGGCGCGTGCGCGCGGCACGGGGCGTACGCTGCGCTACCGGAAGGCCGACATGCGTCGGTTGCCCGCCGCCTGGACGGGACGCTTTGATGCCGTGGTCAACTTGTTCACCAGCTTCGGCTTCTTTGCCGATCCCCGCGACGATGCGCGCGTGATTGCCGAGTTCGCCCGCGTGCTCAAGCCCGGCGGCGTCCTGCTCTGGCACGGCGGCGATCGCGACGGCGTGATGGCCAAGTTCCTCACCCGCGACTGGTGGACCACCGCGGATGGCACGCTGGTGGCGCAGGAGCGCAGCTTCGACCCGCTCTCCGGCTTCCTCACGGTGGAGTCGTCGTGGCGCGGCCCGCAGGTGCACGAGGATCGCACGCACCGCATCCGCCTCTACACGCCGACCCAGATGGCCGACCTCATGCGCGACGCGGGGTTGATCGTCGAGCAGGCGTTTGACAGCTTCAGCGCCCGGTCGTTGCACCGGCGCTCCAGCGAGATGCTGCTGGTGGCGCGCAAGGACGCGTAGCGTCTGGGACGCAGTGGCTGGCCCTGGTCAGGAACCCCGCCGGCCGGTCAGCCAACCGGCGGGGTGTGTTGTATCTGGTCGTCCAACGGTCCAGCCGAACGACCTACTTGCTGTCCGGCTTGCCGCCCATCCCCTTCAGCCCGTCGAACAGGTCCATCGAGATCGGGATGATGGTGCTGTTCCCCTGGCCGGCCATCTCGGCCAGCGTCTGCAGGTAACGCAGCTGCAGTGCGGGGGGCTCGTTGCGGATGATGTGCGCGGCCTTGGCCAGCGTCTCGGCCGCCAGGAACTCGCCGTCTGCGCGGATGACCTTGGCCCGCTTCTCACGCTCGGCCTCGGCCTGGGCGGCCATCGAGCGCTGCATCGTGTCGGGGAGCAGGACGTCCTTCACTTCGACCACCGACACCTTCACGCCCCACGGTTCCGTGTGGCCGTCGATGATCTGCGCCAGCTTGTGGTTGATCTTGTCGCGCTGGGCCAGCAACTCGTCCAGGTCCGACTGGCCAAGCACGCTCCGCAGGGTCGTCAGTGCGATCTGCGACGTGGCCTTCTGGTACTCGACCACTTGCAGCAGCGCCTTGGCGGGGTCGACGACGGCAAAGTACACCACCGCGTCCACCTTGATGGTGACGTTGTCGCGCGTGATCAGTTCCTGCGGCTCGACCGTCAGCGTCACGGTGCGGGTGTCGACCTTGAACATCCGGTCGATCACCGGGATGATCAGGTTCAGCCCCGGCGTCCGCACGCCGGCCAGGCGGCCCAGGCGCAGGATCACGCCGCCCTCGTACTGCTTCACGATCTTCACGCCCAGCCGGAGCATCACGATGACGACCGCGGCGGCGACGGCGTAGATGACGTTCATGTTAGCGGTTTCCATACCTGCGTCTCCCTGTAAATAGTTATACCGTGCAGTCTCAACTGAACTTCGAATAGCCCTTCAGCGGTTTGCGTTCCGGCACTACTTCCTTCATCCACTCCTTCGGGAACGTCGACAGCGGCCCCCACAGCGGCAGAATGCGCGAGATGACGAACATCGTGACGAACGGCAGGCACAACACGAGGCCGGCCACGATCAGCCCCTCGCGCCCGTAGATCTCGACGTCGAAGTTCAGGAAGCCGCGCAGGCTCTTCGAGAACATCTGGCCGCCCATCACCACGTTCCAGCGCATCGCGGCCACCTGCATCAGCAGCAGGACGCCGCCGAACGCACCAAAGGCATTCCGTACCGACGGCGAAATCCGGTCCTTGAACACCACCACCGACCCCAGCAGGAAGAACGGGATCACCGAGCCGAGCAGGATCTGGATGATGAAGAAACTGGTGAAGAGCTTGGTCGTGATCAGCGCCTTCAGGATTTCCCAGTCTTCATTGGCCATGTAGGCGTGATTCAGCAGTTCCAGCAGCTCGAGCGTGACGTCGATGATCAGGAAGTACCAGACCGACTCGATCAGCGCGAAGACGCAGGCCCCGTTGATCTCGCGTCCCTTCACCCATTGCACCACCAGGTAGCAGACCAGCACCATCGCGATGCCCGAGACGATCGCGCTGAGCAGGAAGATCACCGGCATCAGCGGGCTCGCCCACCAGGGGTTGGCCTTGATGGCGCCGAAGATGAAGCCCACGTACCCGTGCAGGCCGCACGCGGCCGGGATGCCGATCGACGCCAGGAAGATCATCACCTTGCGGTCCAGCGCCTTGGCCTCGGGAGACACGTCCATCACGCCCAGCGCCAGCAGCCAGTAGAGCTTCCGCATCAGCGGGTGCCTGGCGTTCTGCGACAGGAAGACGAAGTCCGCCCGGTACAGCAGCCAGATCTCCACCGCCAGGATCAGCAGGTACGTGCTGTAGATGAAGCCGAACCCGGCCATCGCGGACGTCGCGTTGGGGGTGAACATCATGTTGAAGGCCCGCTCCGGATGCCCCAGGTGCGCCATCAGGGGGAGCGTGGCGAACAGCAGGAACGCAAAGGCCATGATCATCGCGAACCGGCTCACCGGCTCCAGCTCGTGCCGGTCGAAGACGTGGTGCAGCGACGAGATGATGAAGGCGCCGGCCACGATCCCCGTGATGTACGGGTACAGGACGATCATCGTCGTCCAGTAGATGTGCATCTGGTTCGGGAGGACGTACCCTTCGGTCACGAAATGATTCATGCTAGACGACCTCGGAGTCGAGGCCGATGTAGCGCGTTCTGGGGCGGGTGCCGAGGTACGACTTGAGCACCTGCACGCGATTGGTCGCCAGGATCCGGCTGATCTCGCTGTTCGGGTCGCTCACGTTGCCGAAGATGCGGGCCTTGGCCGGGCACGCCTGCACGCACGCCGGCATCAGGCCCTTGGTGATCCGGTGGTAGCACCAGGTGCACTTGTCGGCGCACATGGTGTCGGGGTTCAGGAAGCGCGAGCCAAAGGGGCAGGCCTGCACGCAGTAACCGCATCCCACGCACCGCTCATCGTCGATCAGCACCACCCCTTCCTTGGTCACGAACGACGCGCCCACCGGGCACACCTGGATGCAGGGGGTGTCGGTGCAATGGTTGCACAGCTTGGGCACGAAGAAGCCGCGCACCGGCAGCTGCTCCAGTTCCTTGGGCAGGTTGCGCTCGGGCAGGTTCTCGGGGAAGCCGTTCTCGCCGCCCATCGGCGAGTTCACGATGACCTCGCCGTTCGGGAAGAACGTGTACTGCTCCACCCAGGTGCGATTGAAGCCGTCGGGCACTTCGTTCTCTGCCTTGCACGCCCGCACGCACGAGCCGCAACCGATGCACGTGGTGGTGTCCACCACAAAGCCGTAGATGGCCTGGTCCGGTTCCTTTCCTGCCGCCGCGGCGCGTTCGCCTTCTTGCGGCAGGCGCAGGTTGGCCGTCGTCAGAAAGAGGCCGCCGAAGACGAACGTTTGGGCGCCGGTCTCCGCGCACTTCTCGAAAAATTCGCGCCGGCTGATCTCGGACTGCGTCCAGGGGCTGGTCACTTGACCACCGTCGTGTGGGGGTTGTGGCAGTCGGTGCACTTGGAGGTGGGCGTGAACTTGCCGCCGTACTGCGTCCAGTGCTTCTCCACGCTCGTGATGTACTTCAGGGTGCTCGGGCGCTCAAAGGTCTTCAGGTGGCACCAGGTGCACTCCTGAAGGCCCGACGTCACGCGCAGCGCATTGGGATTGTTCTTGATGCGGTCCGGGTACTTCGCCACGGAGTCTTCGCTCATCACCTTCACGTGCATGAGTCCCGGGCCGTGGCAGTTCTCGCACTCCGGGGTGCTGTGCTTGCCCGCCTTCCATGCCGCGAACTCCTTGTCGTGGCAATCCGAGCAGGCCTCGCTCCCCAGATGGCGCGGCTCGCGGGCGGCGATCTCTGGAATAGCCGATGACCGGTAGTGACCGTCGACGCCGAAGTCCTTCGGTACCACCTTGGCGCGCACAGCCAGAAAGCCGCCGATCGCCAATGCGATCAGCGCCACCAGGCGGACGAAGTGATTTGCGTGCCCCATGTACCGTCCCCGTCAGAATGGGCTCCGGCCGCGACGACGGCCTGCGTCGCCGGCCGTCCGAAGATCGTGCCGTTCCAAGCGAGGCGGCGACAGTGCAGAACGCCCCCGTCGCCGCTACACCCGCCATGCGAACCTAGAACGTCGAGC
>CANNKR010000210.1 GCA_947504615.1 Gemmatimonadota bacterium
ATCGCGGTCATCGCGCCCAGCACCGGCACGAGCACCGAGTTGACCGTGAACAGCGCCACAATGAATCGTACCGTGCGGAAATCGAACGCCGGGCCGGCCGCCGCGCAGAGCAACCGATAGCCCAGCACGCCCTCGGCGCAGGTGACCAGGGTGTAGGCGAGTTGCAGCGCGAGCGGATTGCCCGCCGAAAGCCCCGCGGCCAGGTCGGCGACGAACACGGCCCCCACGAGCACCGGCCAGCGTACACGCGGCACCGTGATGAGGAACGCGAGCAACAGGGCGCCGGCCGGCCAGACGGCGGTGAGTCCCGTGCGCGGCTCGATCATCGCCAGCGAAAGCCGGGCGACACCGAAGTAGATGAGCCCCCGCAGGGCGATGCCTGACCACCCGTGTGCGTCAGGCACTCGTCGTCCCCGTTCCACCACGGTGCCAGTCCCCATGCGCGCGCTCCGGAAAACTACAGCCCGATGGCGCGCGGGCTGCGCGACATGATCGGATCAAGATGCCACCACAATCCGGCGCCAGCAACGCGCAACGCGCCTGCCCTTCCATCGGAGGTCGTGTCGGGCGACGTTTCATTCGTTCCCCGCCCCACTGTGGGCCGGAACGTGATGGTCGGCCGCCCTCCACCGGGCATCACTCACCCGTTTTCCGGAGTTCCCGCGCGTGAAAGCGCTCGTCAAGGAATCCCCCGCTGTGGGGTTTGTGCTGAAGGACGTCCCGGTTCCCACGATCCGCGACAATGAAGTCCTGATCAAAGTCTCGCGTGCCGGGGTGTGCGGCACCGATGTGCATATCCACGAGTGGGACGACTGGGCCAAGGGGCGATGCAAGCCGCCGTTCACCGTGGGGCATGAGTTCGCCGGCACGGTGGTGGAAGTCGGCCAGTTGGTCACCGATGTGCACCTGAACGATCGCGTCACCGCCGAGGGGCACATCGTCTGCGGACGCTGCCATCTGTGCCGCACCGGCAACTCGCACGTCTGCCCCAACACGCGCATCATCGGCGTCGACCGCGACGGATGCTTCGCCGAGTACATCGCGATGCCGGCGGGGAACGTGTGGCATCTCGATGACAACATTCCGTTCGAGATCGGCGGCATCCACGATCCGATGGGCAACGCCTTCCATACGGCGCTGACGGCCGAAATTCCCGGCAACACGGTGTTGATCACCGGGTGCGGGCCCATTGGCATCTTCGCGGTTGGCATCTGCGTGGCGGCAGGCGCGAGCTGCGTCATTGCCAGCGACGTGAACCCGCGGCGCCTCGAGTTGGCCCGCGCGATGGGCGCGAACGCCGCCGTGCATCCCGATCAGGTGGCGGAGGCGGTGCGGAAGGCCACGGACGGCCTGGGCGTGGACGTCGTGCTCGAGATGGCGGGTGTGCCCGCCGCCGTGCATCAGGCGTTCAAGGAAGTGCGGGTCGGCGGGCGGGTGCAGATGCTTGGCATTCCGGCGAAGCCGATGGAGATCAACCTCGCGACCGAGATCATCTTCAAGGGCGTCACGGTGTATGGCGTGGTCGGCCGCCGGATGTACGACACGTGGATCCAGATGACGCAGTTCCTGCGTTCTGGCAAGTTCGACCCGACGCCGGTGATCACGCACCGCTTCCCCCTGGAACAGCACGCGGAAGCCATTGCGGCGATCAAGTCGGGCGAGGCGGGAAAGGTGGTGTTTGAGATCGGATAATTAGAGCGCACGAGCGCACGAGCGCACGAGCGCTGGATCACCAGACGGCTGACCTTACAACTACCATGTCGCTCAATACTGCATTTACCGCATCGCTCGAGTCCTCCGTCGCGCAGCTCAAGGCTGACGGGGTCTACAAGCGGCTGAACTATCTGGAGTCCCCGCAATCGGCACGGGTCCGCATGGAAGGACGCGGCGAGGTGCTGATCCTATCGTCCAACAATTATCTCGGTCTCTGTGACGAGCCGTCGGTGGTGGAAGCCGGCATCGACGGCCTGCGCCGCTACGGCGCGGGCACGGGGAGCGTCCGCTTCATCTGCGGCACCTTCGCCGTCCACCGGGAACTCGAGGCGGTGCTGGCGCGCTTCGTCGGCACGCCCGCGGCGCTGTCGTTCGTCAGCTGCTGGAACGCCAACGAGGGGCTGACGGCGTCCATCGTCGAGGAGGGGGACTTCGTGGTGAGCGATGCGCTCAACCACGCCTCCATCATCGACTCCGTGCGCTTGGCCAAATCGATCACCAAGTGCGCCACTGGCGTATACAAGCACGGCGACCTCGACGACCTGCGCGAGAAGCTGGTGGCCAACAAGGGGGCGCGCCGTCGCATCATCTGGACGGACGGCGTCTTTTCCATGGAAGGGAGCATCGCGAAACTCCCCGAGATCCTGCAACTCGCGCGGGATCATGACGCCATCGTGGTGATGGACGACTCGCACTCCACCGGCGTGCTGGGCGCCACCGGGCGCGGCACGGCCGAACATTTCGGCGTGATGGGCGAGGTGGACGTGATCACCTCGACGCTGGGCAAGGCACTGGGCGGCGCGGCGGGCGGCTTCGTGGCCGGCAGCGCCGCGGTGTGCGACATGCTCACGCAGCGGTCGCGCCCGCAGCTCTTTTCCAATGCGCTCCCCCCCACGGTGGCGGCGAGTGCCATGGCGTCGGTGCAGTACCTCGAGGCGCACCCCGAGCGGGTCCGTACGCTGCGGGAAAACTCGCAATACTTCCGGCAGCGCATCATCGAAGCCGGGTTCAACCCGCTCCCCGGGGAGACGCCGATCGTGCCGATCATCATCGGCGAGACGGCCCACGCCATCCGGATGAGCGAGATGTTGCTGGACGAGGGGATCTTCGTGACCGGGTTCGGCTTCCCGGTGGTGCCGCAGGGCACCGCGCGGTTGCGCTGCCAGATTTCGGCGGCCCACACGCGCGACGACCTGGATCACGCGGTGCGTGCCATCACGAACGTGGCGCGCAAGGTAGGGTTGGCCACGTAGGCCGTGGCCGGTTCCGTGACCACGGGACGGGCCGCATCGTCTACATCCGGTACCACTGGCTGCGCCCATCGCCGAGCGGCATTCTTGTCGCGTCGGTGTGCGGGTGGGCCGGCGAACCTCCTATACGAGGGGCTAGAATGCGTACGATCTCACGCCTTGGCCGCGCGCTGTTGCTGGCCGCGATCCTTCCCGCCGTCGCTGCGGCCCAAAAGGCCGCCACGCCGTTCGAGAACTCATGGTATTGGGGCGCGGGCGGCGGCCGCATCTCTTTCCCCACGTACTTTCACCGGGTCGACGCACCGATGATCGGCGCCGACTGGATGATCACCCGGAACCGCTGGGCGCTCGACGTCTTTGCGTCCCAGGCGTACTTCACGGACTCATCGACGGTCTCCGACCCCAACTCGTCGGGGCTGCGAAAAGCCACGATGACTGACCTGCGTCGTGTCGGCTTCCAGGGGATCGTGTTCCTGCCGCACTGGCGGTGGGTCCGGCCCTATGCCGGCGTCGGATACTCGTTCAACTTCGTGAAGCAAGCCTCCCCGATCGGATCGGCGGGGACTGCCGCCGCCCGCGACACGGCGGTCGCTCGGGTGAACGACGCGCGGGCGTCGGCCAAGGCGACCCTGTCTGGTGGCCTGATGCTGACGTGGCGCGGATTCGCCCCCTACGCGCAGTACACGATGATGCCCACCCGAGGCACCGGCAAGACACTGATCAACGGCGACGGGTTGACGTCATTCTGGGAAGCCGGAATGCGCTACAACTTCGGGACCGCGATCGAAAAGATGAAATAGCGGACCGCCGAAAGACAAAGGAGGGTGGGCGCCGTGATGGCGCCCACCCTCCTTCGTTTACGCTCGGCCGATCAGCCCTTGGACGCGGGGGCCTTCTTGGCGACCTTCGCCTTGACGACCGCCTTCTTGGCCTTGGGTGCGGCTTCCACCTTGGCCACTGCCTTCTTGGCGACGCGTCCCTTCTTGGGCGCTTCGACCGCTACCACCGCGACTGGGGCGGCAACTGCCGCAGCCACCGGCGCCGGCGAGTCATCCACGACGCCGAGGAGAAGCAGCGACGGTGGCACCTTCACCGGACCGCGCCCCTTGGCCGGGAGTCCACGCGATGCGCCCACGCCACGCGGCGCGGGAGCGGCGGCGGGCGCCGGCGGTGCATCAGCCTTGGCCTGCGCCTCGGCTGCGGTCAGCTGGTCGGCCACGCTGACAATGCCTTCCACGCGGGAGACTTCGAACGAATCACCGCGGCGGCGCACGTCGACCGCGCCGGCATCATGCGTGTCGCGCAGGATGCGGGTGAAGTTGCGATCGCTGAGCGACTCACTGTCGCGGCCCAGGAGTTCGCGCGCCTTCACGCGCACCTGCTCGGCCAGCACCGATGAATCCCCGGAGGTCAGCGCTTCGACGGCACGCTTGACGAGCGAGAACGCCTCGTCGCGGGTCAGGCGGACGCCCGACACGCCGATGGTCGCATCGACGGACTGCGCCGGGCGACGTTCGTGACGCGGGTGGTGCGTGGGATGGGCTGCGGCAACAGGAACAGCGGCAGCCGCCGGCGCGGCAACTGAAGCGGGTCTTGAAGTCGCCGACGGCGCCACAACGGACGGCGCCGTAGTCACGGCCGGTGCCACGGACGGCGCCACCACGGCATCCGTCGCTGCGGCATCGGCCGGGCGCACTTCGCCCGTACGTTCACGGCCACGGCCGCGACCGCCACGACGCCCACGACGGCCTCGGCCGCCCTCTTCCTCGTCACGCGGGGCTGCCCCAGACGCGGCCGGCACGACAGCGGCATCCGCCGCCTTTGGTGCGTCCTTTCTTGCAGCGGCCGACGACGACACCTCGAGCTGGCCGTTCTCCAGCTTCGTGACGTGCAGCAGGCCCTTGTGCGAGGCTTCCTGGCAGAAGCGCGAGAACTTGGCCATGCCGAGGTTCTTTTCGTCGAAGCTCGGGTCGATCTCCTGCATGACCTGCTTCAGGCGGTCGGAGCGCATCACGTCGCCGTTCTTGGACATGCGCGTGATGGCCTCGGTCACCAGCTCCCACGGGTCCCACTTCTGGTTGCTGGGCTCCTCGCCCGACTTCACCAGCCCGGCCAGTGCGTTGTAGCTGTAGTACTCGTCGCAGTTCTGGACCAGCAGGTCGCTGGACGATTCACGGATGCCGACGCCGATGACGTACTTGCCGTACTCCTTGAGCTTCAGCACCAGCGACGAGAAGTCGGAGTCGCCGGACAGCAGGATGTACGTGCCGATCTCGGGGCGCGTGAACACGAGCTCCATGGCATCGACGGCAAGGCGGATGTCGGTGGCGTTCTTCTTGGACGACCCGTAGGCCGGCGCGAAGATCAGGTCGATGGACGACTCGGCCAGCGGGACGATGTACTGCGGATAGCGACGCCAGTCGGCGTAGGCGCGCTGGACGGCGACCTTGCCACTGATGATGTCGGACGACAGCAGGTTGCGGAGCTCCGTCTGGAGGTCCGACCGGATGCCCATCGTGACGTTGTCGAAATCGATGAGCAGCGCGGCGTTGGGCGCCCCGTGCGGGGTGGCGATGCCGGCGGCGGCGTGTGCGGCGGCCTGCGGTCCACGATGCAGCGGAGCGACGGGAGCGCGGAGCGGTGTGCTCCGGAGGTGACGATTGTTCATGCCTTCTCGCGATGGCCGGGCTCATGGCCCGGGGGCGAACACGCCTGACTCGTCCCGATCGGGACGCATCGTGGCGGCTGCCCATGGTTGGAATGCCCCACGGGACCTCGCCGGCAGCGCCTTGGAGCGGCTGGCCGACTGGCACCGGGTCAACGGAAGGGGCCGCGAGCACGCTCACTTGCTCTTCCGGTCTGTACCGGGAGACGCGGGTGGCGCGGACGCTGGGTGGCCCCGGAGGTCACGGACGAAGCCGATGATCTCGCGATCATCCACAACGTCCGGTACCTCCTGAGGGAGGAATGTAACGCAT
>CANNKR010000211.1 GCA_947504615.1 Gemmatimonadota bacterium
CCCTGGAACGAATACGGCGACGAACGCGGCTTGAAGGCTCCGCCCCGCAGGGCCACCGCACCGGCATCGCGCACAGCGCGCGCCGAAGCCAGGATCTGCGCTTCGCTTTCGACGGAGCAGGGGCCCGCAATGACCGGCACGTCGGTGCCGCCGAAGACCACGCCCGGGGCGATGGTCACCAGCGTGTTGGCGCTCCGCCACTCGCGCGAGACCTGCTTGAACGGGCTGGAGACGTAGATGATTTCTGCCACGCCGGGCATCGCCTCGATGTTTGATCCATCGACGCGACCATCATTCCCCACCAATCCGACGGTCGTGCGCTGCGCGCCCGGCATTGGCAGGGGCTGGAAGCCCATTGCGCTGACGGCGTCGCACACCCGATCGATGTCGGTCTGCGTCGCGCTGACGTGCATCACCACAAGCATCGACTGACTCCAAGTGCGAGATCGGCCCCACCGTCACGGGCCTCGCGGAATATAGCGGGGGATGGGTGCGTGGTGCGGGTGGCGCACCCCTTTCTGCGGCCCTATCGCCCCTTGAACAGCGCCTTCCGAAAGGTCTCGACGCCGTCCGCCCGCAGCCGGATCAGGTACACCCCGGGGGGCACGGTGCGGCCGTTGTCGTCGCGGCCGTCCCACGACAGGTGCTCGTCGCAGCCGCTGTTGCTGCCTTCGGAGGCACGCCCGTACCGTCCGGCGGGGAGCGAGGTGGAGGCGGGGAATGCGGCACTGGGGATCAGCGTGCGCACGCTGTTGCCGCGCAAATCGAGCACGTGCAGTTGCACGACGGATGACGAGCGCAGGTCGAACCAGACGCAGGTCGCGTTCACCCGGTCATTGGGAAAGGGATTGGGAAAGTTCTGAAAGAGGATCGTCGCCGGCGGCACCGTGGGGTCGAGCACGACGAACGTGGCGGCGCTCTGCACCCGGGTGGAGTCGCCCGCCAGAGTCCAGGCCGAGAGCAGCCAGTGGTACGACGTGTTCCCTTCGAGGTCGCGGATCGGCACATAGGTGGTGTCGTCCAATCGTCCCACGACGATGGTCTCGCCGCGCGATCCGATGATGCGGATTTCGTACTGCCAGCGTCCCGCCGAGGCGTCGATGCGCGCGCTGCTCCAGGTGAAGACCGGACGCTTGGACGTGACCGTGGAGCCGTTGGGGTTGTTGGGCGCCACGAGCGTCACCCACGGCGCGGTAAAGCGGGGTCCCGTGACGTCGGAGTTCACCTGCAGGCCTGCCGCCGTGGTGACGACGCCGCGCCAGTAGACGCTGCTCTTCTCGGGGAACAGGCGGCGCGGCGCAATGGTCGCACGCGTCCCGGTCGCCGACACCGTGGTGTCGGCCAGCAGGCCCGTCGCAAAGCCAATGGTCGTCCCCACCTGGAGCGTGAAGCGCAGCGGCATGTCCGCCGGTGCGAAGCCGTTGGCCACGAGGGTGAAGGCCGGGATGCCGTCACGCAGCGGATTCTCGGTGGGGCCGAGCACCGTGACCGAGCGCTGGGCGAGCGCCGGCGAGGCCAACGCAAAGCCGGCGAGCGCCACGGACAACAGACGGGCGCGCCGCATGCCGCGGCGCGCCCGGTCAGTCACCGTGCGATGGCTCACTTCGTCTGTCACGAGACCGACACGGGCTCCGCGGCGTCATCGTCCACCGGTTGTCCCTTCATGCGCACGCTCACCAGCGACGACACGCCCGGTTCCTGCATCGTGACGCCGTAGACGGCGTCGGCCGCCTCGGTGGTGGTGCGCGGGTTGTGCGTGATGACGATGAACTGCGTGTTCAGCTTGAACTCGTTCAGCATCTTCACGAAGCGCCCCACGTTCTGGTCGTCGAGCGGGGCGTCCACTTCGTCCAGCAGACAGAACGGGCTGGGCTTCGTGAGGAAGATGCCGAACAGCAGCGAGAGCGCCACCAGCGCGCGCTCACCGCTCGAGAGCAGGTGGATGCGCTGCGTGCGCTTGCCGCGCGGGGACGCGTGGATCTCGATGTCGCAATCGAGCGGCAGTTCGGGATTCTCGAGCCGCAGGTCGCACTCGCCGCCCCCGAACAGCGTCATGAAGATGTGACGGAAGTGTTCGCGCACCTCGGCGAAGGTCTTCAGGAACATTTCGCGCGCCGTCGTGTCGATTTCCTTGATGGCCTGCAGCAGCGCCTTCTGCGCGTCCGACAGGTCGGCGCGCTGTGTCGTGAGGAACTCGAACCGCTTGGCGGCCTCGTCGTGCTCCTCGATGGCGAGCTCATTCACGGGGCCGAGCGATTCGAGCTGTCCGCGCAGCTGCTCGGCTTCGGCGCGCAGTGCGTCGTCGTCGATCTCGAGGGCCACGTAGTCCGCAAACAGCTCCTCGAGCGGCTTGCGCCACTCGGCCTCGAGGCGTTCACGAATGGCTGCGCGCTTGCCGCCCAGTTCGGAATGGCGGAGCTCGGCGTGGTGCAGCGCTTCGGCCATGGCCGTCGCGTCGCGGCGCGAGGCGTCAAGGTCGTGCTCGGCGGCGCCCAGCGCGGCGTCGGCTGCGCGCACGGCGCCCTCGGCCTCCTCGAGCGCACGGTCGGCGCCCGTCAGGTTCAGCGTGCGGCCGGCCAGGTCGTCCTGCCAACTCGTGATTTGCCGGGCCAGCTCGTCGTCGGCGGCGTCGATGGCCAGCAGTTCCTGCGTCAGCGCATCGAGGCGGGCCGCCGCACCCGCCTGTTCGAACGCCAGGCGCTCCTCGCGCTCCGCCGCCACCTGACGGCGCGCTTCGGTCTGCGCGTGCGACACCTGCGCGGCGGCACGCGTCTCGCGTGCCGCGTCCTGACGCTGCTCGGCCGCGGCCAGCGCCTCACGCATCGTCGCCGCACCCAGCTCGGCTTCGGCGAGCGCGGCATTTTCCTGCAGCAGGCGGGCCACATCGTCCGCCACGCGAGCCGTCAGTTCGCCGTGGCGCGTGGCCAGGCGTCCGGCCAGGGCGTCGGCGTCGGCATGTTCGCGTGCAAAGCGCACGTGCGCCCGATCACGATCGGCACGCAGCGACGCGGCCTGCTGCGCTTCCTGCTGCGTGTTGTTGGCGGTTTCCGCCGCTCCCGCGGCGGCGCTTTCGGCGGCGACCACGTCGGTGTGCACGCGCTGCAGTGCAGCGAGGGATTCGGCGCGACGCGCGTCGATGGTCTGGAGATCGGCGCGCAGCTGGAACAGTTCCGCCTTGCGGCGCAGCGGACCCGCCCCACCGCCGGTGCCCGGCAGCCACACCGCACCCCGGGCGTCGACGAAGGCGGTGCCTTCATCGACCGAACGCACCTTGCCCAGCAGGGCGCGCACCCACGACCGCACCGGACCTTCCGACTGCACGCGCCCCACCAATTCTTCGTCGCCGACGGCGTCGTCGGTGGCGATGATCGCGTCGAGCGGAAGCAGCAACAGCGCCCCCGGATTGGACTGCGCATGCCACTGGCGCACCGCCGTGGCGACGGCGGCGTCACGCACGACGACGGCGTGCACGGTGGCGCCGAGGAACCGCTCGACCAGGCCGGCGGCCGACGAGTCGGCGCCGATGAAGTCGGACAACGGGCCCAGCACGGCACCCTCGCCAAACTGGTCCCGGTCGCGCAGCAGGCGGGCGGCGGCGGGGGCGAGGCCCACGCGCTCACGCTCCAGCCCTTCCAGCGCATTCAGCTTGCCCTGCAGTCCCGTGTGTTCTTCCTCGACGCGGCGCAGGTCGGCACGTGCCGATGCTTCCCGCGCGCCGAAGTCGCGCGCCAGGGTGCGCGCGGCGTCGAGCGCGCCCAGCGCCGTCTCGGCCATTCCCTGCGCGATCACCAGCGCTTCGGACGCGGCGGCGAGGTCGCGTTCGGCCAGGTGCAACTGTTCGGTGAGCTGTTCGCGCTCGACGCCCAGCACTGCCGTGCGCTGTGCCACTTCGCCTGCTTCGCGCTCCGCGCCCTCGCGCTCGAGCTCGAGGCGACGGATGCGGTCGCGCAACTCGCGCACGGTGCCGTCGGCGCGCGCCAGCGCTTCGCGGGACGCCGCGACGCCGCTGCGGGCTGCTTCCTCGGCGGTCACGGCGCGTTGCAGCGACTCCGCCGCCTCCTTGAGATCCGTCTCGCACTTCGACTCTTCCGCGCGCGCCGCGTCCCACTCGCTGTGCAGGCGATCGCCGAAGGCGGCCCCTTCGCTGCGCTCCTGCTCGGCGCGCTGGCGCCGCGTCACGGCGTTCTGGTGGCGCTCCTCGGCCACGGCGACCTCGCGCTGCAACTGCTGCTGCGATTCGCGCAGCTGCGTGGCGTTGCGCGTGCAGTCCTGTCGCGCGGCATCGGCCGCCGCGCGCCCGGCGTGCGCCGCATCGCGTGCGCCTTCGGCGGCGCGCACGCGCGCTTCGCCTTCCGGCGCATGCGCGCGCAGTCCCAGCAGTTCGTCATCGAGTCGCGCCAGCTCGTCGCGCCACGCCGCCATCTCGCGCTCGGCGAGCGTCAGCTCCACCGACTTGCGGCGCACCATCACCTCGGTGTGACGCTCCGCCTTCTTGCGCTGCCGGGCGAGCGAGCGCACCTGGCTCCCCACTTCGTTGATCAGGTCGTCGATGCGCGCCAGGTCGCCGGACGTTTCCTCGAGCCGGCGTTCGGTGGACCGGCGGCGGTCGCGGTACAGCCCCACACCGGCGGCCTCCTCGAACAGCTCGCGCCGGTCATCGGGGCGATCGCTCAGCAGCGCGTCGATCATCCGGCTTTCGATGACGACACCCACGTCGGCGGCCAATCCCGTATGGCGCAGCAGGTCGTGGATGTCGCGCAGGCGGCAGGGCGTGCGGTTCAGCAGGTACTCGCTCTCGCCGGACCGCGACAGGCGGCGCGTGATGACGACTTCCTTGTACGCGATCGGGAGTGCGCCGTCCTCGTTGGAAAAGTGCAGCGAGACTTCGGCGATGTTGACCGGCTTGCGGGCCGACGAACCCTGGAAGATGACTTCTTCCATCTTGGCGCCGCGCAGCAGGCGCGCGCGCTGCTCACCCAGCACCCAGCGCACCGCGTCGGACACATTGGACTTGCCGCAGCCATTGGGCCCGACGATCGCGGTGACCCCGGGTTCGAACGTGAGTTCGGTGGGATCCGCGAATGACTTGAAGCCGTGCAACTCGAGTTTGGTCAACCGCACTTAGAACGTTCTCCCGGTTCGGTACGCCAGCAACGGAGCAAACCCGGCGGCGTGCAAATCTGCGCCAAGGGTCACCGCCGCCGCGGCTGTTTCAAAGGCACCTGCGAACAGGCGCACGGTTCCATCATCCTGCAACAACGCATACGCCGGTACGCCGCGCGCGACGAGTGAAGCCACCCGCGCCGGCGCCGCTCCACGTGGCACCGCAGACTCGATCAACAGGGCCAGCGGGACCCGCACCACCAGCCCCGCGTCGGCCCGCAGCACCCGCTCACTCCGCAAGGCAGCCAGCATGGAGTCGGCCGCCACGCGATCACGCCACGCGCCGGCCAGCACCTTGTGCCACCGGGCCCGCCCCGTGCCAAGCAGCACGGGAGACACGGTGACGCCTGGCAACTGTGCGCCGCGTTCGCGAAGCCACAAATTTGCACCCGGGGCGGTGTTTGTCGCTACGAGTTCGACCGCAAATTCTGCGGCAATCGCTGCGTCGCGGGGATTGACAGGGGTCTCGACGCTCACGGTGTCGGTGCGCGCTGGCGCCGCTGTGGCAGGCGATGCGCCAGGCGCGGCCCCAGGCTCGGTTCCGGAAGCGGCCCCAGCCGCAGCCTCAACTGCGGCCTCGGGCGCCGCGGGGGTCGGCGCGGGAACTGCCGTCAGCGCACCCGCGGGGGCCTTCAGTCGCGTGGCGGCTGTTTGCGGTGTTCCGCGCGGCCAGAGCGAGGCCACCGCGATCAGGATGGTGACCGCCAGCAGGCCGGCCGAGAGCAGGCTTCTCGCGGTCCACTGGCGTTGGCGCGGTGCGCCGCCGCTCGGGGTGACC
>CANNKR010000212.1 GCA_947504615.1 Gemmatimonadota bacterium
GTACGGCGTCGGCTTGCCCGGATCATACGTGAAGGTGTCCACCGGTTCGGCCCGGGGCGCGATCGTGTCGAGCGTGCCATTGCCTGCGCCGCCGTTGGCCTGTCCACCCGAATGGAGATAGAAGTTGGTCCATTGCGTGCGCGCCAGCGGGAACTCCTTCTCCTGCCGCCAGCTGTTGTCGCCCGTGACGAAAATATCCACTGGCGCCTCGCGATCGACGCCGTTGTCGATCCCCTTCAGGTAATGGTCGAACCAGCGGAGCTGCAGCATGCGCGAGTCCACCCGTGCCTTCGGGCCGAAGCTCCCGTTCACATAGTCGATCCCCTTGTGCGCACCGGCGTCCATGAAGAGTCGCTGGAACGGCTTCGTCTTCAGCGAGTCGATCCCCATGTAGTTGCGGATCGTGCCGCGCGCGTCGTCGTACCAGCCACCGATGCCGAGCACCGGCACCTTCACCTGCTTCAGCCGCGCCTCGATGCTCAGGCCGCGCCAGTACGCATCGAGTTGCTGGTGGTCGAACCAGTCATTCCAGTACTTCGGCCGTCCGCATCCGGCCTTCTCCGCGCTGGCGATGACGGGCAAGCTGTTGAAGGCCGTTTCGACGTCGAGGTTGCTCATGTCCGACATCGTTTCGCGCACCTGCGTGAGGCAGAGCCACGGCACGATGGTGGGTGAAAAGACCATGTCGATGTACGGCACGATGCGCAGCGGGTCCGCCGTCGCCACCGCGGGCGCGATGGCCGCGAGATGCGGCGGTGCGGCGATGGCCGCGTACCAGGCGTAGAGCCCGGGGTTGGAGCGCCCGATCATCCCCACCTTGCCGTTGGCGCCGGGGAGCTTCGCCGCCCACTCCACCGCGTCGTAACCGTCGCGCTCCTGCAGGGCGTTCATGTCGAGCACGCCCCCCGAACCGCCGCGGCCGCGCACATCCTGCTTCACGTAGATGAATCCGCGCGATGCCCAAAAGAGGGCGGCCGCCGTGTCGATGCGCAGGTAAGGGGTCCGTTCCATCACCACGCCGAACGGCCCGTCGCCCGATGGGGTCCCGACGAAGTTCATCAGCACGGTGCCATCGCGCGCCTTCATGGGGACGGCGGGGTCGATGGTGACCATGCGACTCGAGTCGGAGACCGGCCCGGGCCACAGGCGGTAAAACGGCTCATACTCGGGCGGCGCGTTCCGCCGGACGAACCAGACCCGTTGCGTCGGCTCTTTTCCGCGAAAGTACTGGCCGGCAATCGTGTCCTTGGTGATGCGCGCCCTGATGGACGTGCCCGGATCGAGGTCGATGAACAGCGAATCTCCGGTCACGACGATGCCGTGTATCCGTTCCATGCGTACGCCGCTGCGGCGATTGATCCACGCGCCGGCCGTATCGGCCCCCTCGAAATGTGCAAAGCCGAAGCGCCGCAGTGCGTCGAACCCGCCGCTTGGCGCGGCGCCGAGCATACGGTAGTAGTCCCAGTCGCCACGCAGCGCCGCCGCGCTGCCGCCGCACGAGCCGAGACTGATCAGGGCCGCCGCGCCGAAACTGGCAGCGGCGAGCCGTGAGCGAATGGAAGCTGAGAGCTGCATGCGCACGGTACGTTCTCGGTGAAGGTCCAGGTCACGCCGTGGGACGCGGCGACGTCAACCGCCGATACACCTACTATACGGATGAACGGGGCGTACCGTCGGTCGCCCGGGCCGTGGTGCGCGCAGGCTCGGCCAGGGCCAGTGCCCCGGGAACTCCCGCCCACCCCCTTGCGTTGCACGTAAGTAATTGCTTGCTTTCATGTAAGTAAGCACTTGCTTCCAATCCAACGCCCATGGCACCTCCCACTCGCGACCAGCTCCTCGACGCCGCCGCCCGCGTCTTCGCCGAACACGGCTTCCGCGGCGCGACCACCCGCCTCATTGCCGAGGCGGCCGATGTCAACGAAGTCACGCTCTTCCGGCTCTTCGGCTCCAAGGACGCCCTCCTTGGCGAGGCCATCCGCACGCGCGTCTACGAACGCGAAATGGTGCTCCTGCCCGACGAACCCGGCGATGCCCACGCCGAGCTGACGGCCTGGGCCACGGCGGAGCACGCACATCTATCCACCCATCGCTCGTCCATCCGCCAGGGCATGAGCGAACTGTCGGAACGCCCGGAGCTCACCCGCTGCATGGCGCACGGACCCAAGGGCGCGTATTCGCGGCTGGAGACCTATTTCAGCCGACTCATCAAGGCGGGGCGTGCATTCAAGGACGCCAATCCGCACGACGCCTCGGCCATGCTGCTCGGCTCGCTCTTTGCCGACGCCATGGGCCGTGACATGATGCCGGAATCGCTGCCGAGCGCCAAGCAGGCGCCGGCGGCCTACGTCACCCTCATCCTGCGCGCCATCGGTTACACGGTGCGCCCCTCCACGCCGCGTCGTCGCCCCGCGACCGCGCGTTCCCGGCGCCCCGCCTGACCGGCGCCTTCACGATCCTGTTTATCATCCAATGAACACCGCAACTACTCGTGTACTCTGCCTTGCCGGAGTCATCCTTGCCCTCGCGGCGCCGATGACAATCCGTGCTCAAGGTGCCGCCGCGGCGCCGGGCCAGCTTTCCCTTGCCGACGCGCTGAAGCTCGCCGAACAGCGCAGCGAAGCGCTCAAGATCGCCGAGGCGGGGCTCAGCCGTGCTCAGGGCCAGCGCTATCAGGCCCGCTCGCAACTGATGCCGCAGATCAACGGCACCGCGGCCTATCAGCGCACCATTGAGAGCCAGTTTCAGTCGATTTCCAAGAAATCGGCGCCTGCAAGCAGCAGCGGCACCGATACGTCCACGAACACGGGCGCCGACCTCACCAACTCGTCCATCGGCAAGATCTTTGCCGCGCCGAGCACGGTGATCCTCGGCCTCACCTTCTCGCAGAACCTGTTCACCGCGGGCAAGCTGACGGCGGCCAACAAGGGTGCCGATGCGGCCGAGCGCGCTGCCATGGCGGGTGTCACGTCCGCGCGCGCGCAGTTGGTGCTCGACGTGGCGCAGGCGTACTACAACGCCTCGGCGGCCGATCGCATGGCGAGTATCGCCGACAGCACGCTGGCGCAGGCCGACCGTGCGCTCACGCAGACCACGCTGTCGCGCCAGATCGGAACGAGCGCCGAGTTCGACCTGCTGCGCGCCCGCGTCACCCGCGACAACGCCCGGCCGCAGGCCATCCAGGCGCATTCGAATCGCGACATCGCCTACCTGCGACTGCGCCAGCTGCTTGGCCTGTCGTTGAACGGGGCGATGACGCTCAGCACGCCGGTGCGCGACGATCTCACGGCCGAGCAGGCCATGGCGCAGACGGCCGGCACGGTGCTGATGGCGCCGGTGGCGCTGCCGCGCGAGAACAGCTCGGCGACCCCCGACACCATGGTTGAGCACCGCGCGGCCGTGAAGCAGGCCACGGACGCCCTGGAAGCGCAGCGCTACGCGCTGAAGGCGGCCCGGTGGGAACGCCTGCCGAGCGTACAGCTGACCAGCAACTATCAGCGGTTCGGCTATCCGCCCGATGGCACCTTCCTGCCGAACTCGTTCGGGCTCTTCTACCCGAACTGGACGGCCACCATGGGCTTCAGTTTCCCCGTGGTGAGCAGCGGCCGCATCAAGGGTGACCGCATGGTGGCCCAGGCCAACTACATCGACGCGCAGCAGCGCCTGCAGCAGGCGCGCGAAGGCGCCGAGCTGGACGCCCGCATCAGCGTCAACCAGTACGAGCAGGCGCAGGCAGCCTACGCCGCCAGCGTCGGCACCGACGAACAGGCGGCCAAGGCCTACCAGATTGCCGAAGTGCGCTTTCGCGAAGGGGTGAGCACGCAGTTGGAGCTCGACCAGTCGCGCACACAGCTGCAACAGGCGCGCATGAACCGTGTGGTGGCCGCGCGCGACTTTGAACTGGCCCGTCTGCGGCTCGCGCTGCTGCGCGATTTGCCGCTGGCTTCTGCTGGAGGGGGGCGCTGATGAGTGCAACTGCAAAAGAAGCTGTGGGCTTTACGCTGTACGTTGTACGCCGTCCGCTCTACCGACTTTCGACGAATCATCTCTCTTCACATAACAAGTCAATGAAGACCGCCTCTCGCATTCTCGCGTTCTCAGTACTCGCGCTCTCGGCCGCCGCGTGCGGCACGAAGCCAGACACCGCCGCGGCTGCTCCCACCGTCGTTCTGGTCGGCCCCGAAGCCGTGACCGTCGCCAGCGTGGGCATGCTGGCCACGGGACCGGCGCTCAGCGGTTCGCTGGTGGCTGAGCGCACCGCGGCCATTCGCGCCGAGGTGGCGGGGCAGGTGATGAGCATCCTGCACGAGCCGGGCGACCGGGTGAGCGCCGGTGACGCGCTGGCGCGCATCGACGACCGGGCCATCGCGGATGCCTGGCTGTCGGCGCGCAGCGGCGTGACGCAGGCCGAACTGGCCGCCGACATCGGCAAGCGTGAACTCGACCGTGCCGTCAAGCTCAACACGGCGGGGGCCATTGCCGACCGCGATCTCGAAAATGCACGCCGTGCGAATCTGGGTGCGCAGGCGCAGTGGGAAGACGCCAAGGCACGTCTGGCGATGGCGCAGAAACAGAAGGACGCCACGGTGGTGAAGGCGCCGTACGCGGGGATCGTCGCCGAGCGCACGGTCAACGCGGGCGATGTCGTGGCCCCGGGCGCCCCGCTGTTCACTGTGGTTGACCCGTCCACCATGCGTCTGGAAGCGAACATCCCGGCGAGCCAGCTTGGCGCGCTTCGCCTTGGGGCGGGGGTGACGTTCGCCGTCACCGGGTACCCCGACCGCAAGTTCACGGGGACCATTGCACACATCGCACCGAGCGCCGACGCGCAGACGCGCCAGGTGCGCGTGATTGCGCGCATTCCCAACGCCGGCGCGGGGCTGGTGGCCGGGCTGTTCGCCGAGGGGCGCGTGAGCAGCACCGTACGGGAGGCGCTGACCGTGCCGCAGAACGCGGTGGACCAGCGCGGCATTCGCGCGGTGGTCGCACGGCTCAAGGGCGGCACGGTGGAACGCGTGGAAGTGACGCTCGGTGTCAGGGACGACGCCACCGAGCGTGTGGAACTGACCAGTGGGGTGACCCGGGGCGACACGCTGCTGGTGGGCGCGGCCCTCGGCATCACGCCCGGCACGCCGCTCAAGGTGAGCGCGCCGTCGGATAACGCCACCAAGAAGAACTAACCGGACCCCCTCGTGTTCATATCCGATTTTGCCATCAAGCGCCCCATCGTCACCATCGTCTCGATGGTGGCGCTCGTGGTGTTTGGCCTGTTCGCCCTGTTCCAGCTGCATACCGATGAGTTCCCGGACATCGCGCAGCCCATTATCAATGTCGCCATCGCGTATCCCGGCGCCTCGCCCGACGTCGTCGAGCGCGAGGTGCTGGACCGCGTGGAAGAAGCCGTGTCGGGGATCAGCGGCGTGGACCGCATCCAGGGCAGCGCGCAGGACGGCTTTGCCAGCATCACCGTCTTCTTCGTCTACGAGAAGGACCTGCAGCAGGCGTCGCAGGACATTCGCGACAAGATTTCGACCATCCGCAGCGACCTGCCGTCCGAAATGAAAGAACCGGTGCTGAGCCGCTTCGATCCGTCGGACATGCCCGTGGTGCAGCTGTCGCTGAACTCGACGATACTCACCGCGCCGGAACTGACGCGCATCGCCGATCCCGACATCACGCGGCAGCTGCGTGGCATCGCCGGCGTGGCCGAAGCCAACGTGCTGGGCGGCGTGCAGCGGGAACTGACCGTGGAGATCAAGCCTGATGCCATGCGCCAGGCCGGCGTGAGCGTGGGGCAGCTGGTGATGGCGCTGCAGCAGCAGAACCTGGCCGTTCCCGTGGGGGCGGTGCGCGGGGCGCTGGAGGATCGCGCCATCCGCCTGAAGGGGAAGCTCGAGTCGCCGGAAGACTTCATGAACATCGTGGTGGCGCAGCGCGGGGGAA
>CANNKR010000213.1 GCA_947504615.1 Gemmatimonadota bacterium
CGTGGGAGTCCGCTGGGCGATTCGCGCCCGGCCTGAACGTTCGAGGAGCATCATGGCAAAAAAGGTCACCGGATTCGTCAAACTGCAGATACCTGCAGGCAAGGCGAACCCGGCCCCGCCGGTCGGCACCGCGCTCGGCCCGCAAGGCGTCAACATCATGGCTTTCTGCAAAGAGTTCAACGCTCGGACGCAGGGCCAGGATACGATCCTTCCGGTCGAGATCACGATTTATGCCGACAAGTCGTTCACCTTCATCCTGAAGACGCCGCCCGCGGCGATCCTCATCAAGAAGGCGATCGGTCTGGAGAAGGGGTCGGGCCAGCCCAACCGCAACAAAGTGGGCACCATCACCAAGGCGCAGGTCAAGCAGATCGCCGAGCTGAAGATGCCGGACCTCAACTGCGACTCGATCGAGTCGGCGATGGCGATGGTTGCCGGCGCCGCGCGCTCGATGGGCGTGGAGGTCAAGGACTAATGGCCAACGCACACGGCAAGAAGTACCGCGCCGCGGCGACCAAGCGCGCCATCGACACGGCGTACGCGGCCCCGAAGGCGCTGGAGCTGGTCAAGACCGGGGCGTTTGCGACCTTCGACGAGTCCGTCGAAGTGGTCGTGCGTCTGGGCGTTGACCCGCGTCATGCCGATCAGGTGGTTCGCGGCACGGTCGTCCTCCCGGCAGGCACGGGCACGACGGTTCGCGTGCTGGTGATCGCGGTCGGCGACAAGGCCCGCGAGGCCGAGGCCGCCGGCGCCGATTTCGTCGGCACGGAATACATCGCGAAGATCAAGGAAGGCTGGACCGACTTTGACGTCATGATTGCCACGCCCGACCAGATGGGCCAGGTGGGCCAGCTGGGTCGCGTGCTCGGCCCCCGCGGGCTGATGCCGAATCCCAAGGCGGGGACGGTGACGATGAACGTCGGTCAGGCCGTGAAGGAAACGAAGGCGGGCAAGATCGAGTTCCGCGTCGACAAGGGCGGCAATGTGCACGCCGCGATCGGCAAGGTCTCGTTCGGCCTGGACGCGCTGGAAAGCAACTTTACCGCCTTCATGGACCAGATCATGCGGTCCAAGCCGTCGGCGGCCAAGGGTGTCTACGTGCGCAACCTGTCGGTCTCGGCGACGATGGGCCCCGGGGTGAAGGTCGACACCACCCCCTACCGGTAACGAGCCATGAAGCGCACCCAGAAGGAAAAGCTCGTTTCCGAGCTCAGCGAGAAGATCAAGGGCGCCTCGGCGCTGTATTACACCGACTTCACGGGGCTGAACGTGAAGCGGATGACGGACCTCCGCCGCAAGCTGCGCAAGGCGGGCGTGGAGTACGTCGTCATCAAGAACTCCCTGGCCATCCGCGCGGTGAACGAGTGCGGGCTGGTGGGTCAGCCGATCAAGGGACCGACGGGCGTGGTGGTGGCGAAGGACGCCATTGCCGCCGCCAAGGTGCTGACGGACTTCGCGAAGGCGAACGACCAGAAGCCGTCGGTGAAGGGTGGGGTGTACGAGGGACTGGTGATCGATCAGGCGATGGTGTCGAAGCTCGCCACGATGCCGACCCGCGACGAGGCGCTCAGCATGTTTGCCGGGTACCTCAACAACATCCTCATGGCGTTCGCGCTCTCGCTCGACGCGCGAAAGACGCAACTCGAAGAAGGCACGAACTGATTCCCCAGGCGTCCGCCTGATCAACAACGCCCCAGGACTCCTGGGAACACACGGAGAATGACACCATGGCTACCACGACCCTGAGCAACGACGAGATCCTCGACGCGATCGGCAACAAGACGGTCATCGAGCTGGTCGAGCTCATCGATGCATTCAAGACGAAGTTCAACGTCACCATCGCCGCCGCCGCGGCGGGTGCACCGGCGGCCGCAGCGGCCGTCGTCGAGGAGCAGACCGAGTTCTCGGTCGTCCTCAAGGAAGTCGGCGCGAAGAAGATCCAGGTCATCAAGGTCGTGCGCGAAATCACCGGGCTTGGGCTGAAGGAAGCCAAGGACCTGGTCGACGGCGCGCCGCAGACCGTGAAGGCCGGCGTCTCGAAGGACGAGGCGGCGCAGCTGAAGGCCAAGCTCGAGGCCGAAGGCGCTGGCGTCGAGGTCAAGTAAGGTCGAGGGTTGCCGGCGGTCCGGGTTCTCCGGGCCGCCTGGTTCCCACCCTCAGCCTTGCCGACCTCTCGTGATTGCACTGATCGCCCTGCGTTACAACTGATGTGTTGCACGCCCTGATCCGCTCGCGCGACAAATCGTCGCGTGGCGGGCCGGGGCGGTTTTCGCCTGCCGACGGGTAAGCCCGGATATGCCCATGATCAAGCAGATTTCGTTCGCCAAGCTCGACGAGCGGATGGAGATGCCGCATCTCCTCGACATCCAGGTGCGCGCTTTCGAGTCGCTGCTCCAGCTGGATGCCGCCGCCAACCACCGCGAGGATGTCGGTCTCGAACGGGTCTTCAAGGACCTGTTCCCGATCACCGACGTCCACGAGAACTTCTCGCTCGAGTTCGAGAGGTACACGCTCGGGGAACCGAAGTACTCCGTTGAGGAGTGCATCGAGCGCGACATGACCTACTCCGCGCCGCTCAAGGCGACGCTCTCCCTGCGGGTCTTCGAGGACGCCGGCAACGGCAAGCGCCTCAAGAACGAGATCCGCAAGGAGGTCTACCTGGGCGAGCTGCCGCTGCTCACCCCCCTCGGGACGTTCGTGATCAACGGCGCCGAGCGGGTGATCGTGTCGCAGCTGCACCGGTCGCCGGGCGTGGTGTTCGAGGAGAGCACGCACCCCAACGGCCAGCGGCTGATTTCGTCGCGCATCATCCCGTTCCGCGGCTCGTGGGTCGAGTTTACCGTCGACATCCACGACATCATCTACGTCCACATCGACAAGAAGAAGAAGTTCCCGGCCACGGCGCTGCTGCGCGCGTTCGGCTATGGAACCAACGCGGACATCCTGCGGCTCTTCTTCGCGGTCCGCGAGCTCGACCTCAACAAGAAGCGTGAGGGGCGCGCCGAGAACCGCGAGGTGGTCGGGGCGATCGTGGCCGAGGACATCGAGCTGGTGGGCGAGGCGGCGGCGGATGACGCGCCGAAGCCGAAGACCAAGAAGGCCAAGGCCCAGCGCGAGCGCGACGAGAACCTGCTGCTGGTGAAGGTGGGCGACGAGCTGAGCGAGGAAGTCTTCAATCGCCTGCGCCGCCAGAAGGTGGACAAGGTGAAGGTCTTCGCCTCGTACATGTCGGTGGACCTGCGCGACGAGCTCGATGCGATCGAGCGCGGCGAGCGGACGACGGCGCGCGTGCTGGCGCTGGACGTCGTGGACCCGAAGACGGGCGAAGTGATCGCCGAGTCGGGCCAGGCGCTCAAGGAAATGCTGTGCAAGCGGCTGCGGAAGGCCGAGATGCACCGCGTGCACGTCTTCGTGCCGTCGTTGCGCGTCGAGAGCCAGCTGATCAAGAACACGCTGCTCAAGGACCCGACGCACGCCGAGGAAGAGGCGCTCAAGCAGATCTACTCGCTGCTGCGCCCGGGCGACGCGCCCAACAAGGAGACGGCCAAGCAGGCGCTGGAGCGGTTGTTCTTCTCGCCCAAGCGCTACGACCTGGGCCGCGTGGGCCGGTACAAGATCAACCAGCGCCTGAGCCTGTCGACGTCCTCGGACACGACGGTGCTGACGGTGCACGACTTCGTGGCGATCCTGCGTTACCTCGTGGAACTCCACGAAGGGCGCGGGCACACGGACGACATCGACCATCTGGGCAACCGGCGCATCCGGTCGGTGGGCGAGCTGATCGCCAACCAGTTCTCCGTGGGCCTGTCGCGCATGGCGCGCCTGGTGAAGGAGCGGATGTCGATCAACCAGGACACCGAGAAAATCGCGCTCGACGACCTCGTCAATGCGCGCACGGTGTCGGCGGTCATTCAGGCGTTCTTCGGATCGTCGCAGCTGTCGCAGTTCATGGACCAGACCAATCCGCTGGCCGAGTTGACGCACAAGCGTCGCCTGTCGGCCCTCGGACCTGGCGGCCTGACGCGCGAGCGCGCCGGCTTCGAAGTGCGCGACGTGCACTATTCGCAGTACGGACGGATGTGTCCCATCGAGACGCCGGAAGGGCCGAACATCGGCCTGATCACGTCGCTGGCGTGCTTTGCGCGCGTCAATGACCTCGGCTTCGTGGAGACGCCGTACCTGGTCGTGAAGAACAGCAAGGTGACGGGCGACCTCGAGTGGCTGGACGCCAACCGCGAGGAAGACGCGATCATTGCGCAGGCGAACGCCAAGCTCAACCCGGACGGGACGTTCGTGGACGAGCTGGTGCTCAGCCGGCAGCAGTCGGACGTGCCGCTCGTGCCGCCGTCGCGGATCGACTACATGGACGTGGCGCCGGAGCAGGTGGTGTCCATTGCCGCCGCGCTGATCCCGTTCCTCGAGCATGACGACGCCAACCGCGCGCTGATGGGCAGCAACATGCAGCGCCAGGCGGTGCCGCTCCTCAATCCGCAGACGCCGATCGTCGGCACGGGGCTGGAGGAGAAGGTGGCGCGCGACTCGGGTGCCGTGGTGATTGCCCGGCGTGCCGGCGTGGTGACGCGGGTGACGGCCGACGAGATCATCGTCGATGCCGGTCAGGGCAAGGAAGGGAAGCGCGATGCCGGGGCTCCGCTGGCCCGGTTGACGCAGCAGGACCGCTACAAGCTGAAGAAGTACCTGCGCACCAACCAGGACACTGCCATCAACCAGCGCCCGGCGGTCAAGCTCGGGCAGAAGGTGAAGCAGGGCGAGGTGCTGGCTGACGGCGCGGCCACGGAACACGGGCAGCTGGCCCTGGGCCGCAACGTCACGGTGGCGTTCATGCCGTGGTACGGGCACAACTTCGAAGATGCCATCGTGCTCTCCGAGCGCCTGGTGAAGGACGACGTCTATTCGTCGATCCACATCCAGGAACTCGAACTGCACGTGCGTGACACCAAGCGCGGACAGGAAGAGATCACGCGCGAAATTCCCAACGTCTCGGAAGAGTCGTTGCTGGACCTCGATGAGCGCGGCATCGTGCGCATCGGCGCCCACGTGAAGCCGGGCGACATCCTCGTCGGCAAGATCACGCCGAAGGGCGAGACGGAACTGTCACCGGAAGAGAAGCTGCTGACGGCGATCTTCGGCGAGAAGGCGAAGGACGTGAAGGATTCGTCCCTCAAGGTTCCGCCGGGCATGGAAGGCGTGGTCATCGACTGCAAGATCTTCTCGCGCGTGGAAGATCAGGTGGTGGAGAAGGATCGCGGCGAGCGGATCGGCGACGTGCGCCGGCTCGAGGGCGAGGAGAAGGTGCGCGTGAACGACGTGCGCGACGAGGAGATCCGCGAGCTGCTGGTGGGGCAGACGGTCGAATTGGCGCTGAAGAGCGGCACGGTGGAAGAAGCGATCCCCAAGGGCACGAAGCTCTCCGAGGAACTCCTCGCGGACCTGCGCCTGGCGACGCTCGACCTGAAGACGTTCCGCGTGGGCAACAAGAAGGTGAATGACGAAGTCCGCGAGATCATCGATGCGGCCAATGACGTCAAGGCCCGGATCGAGGAGAAGGCGGAAGAACGCATCGACCGCATCCTGCAGCCGGATGAACTGCCCCCGGGCGTCATCCAGCTGGTGAAGGTCTACCTGGCCGAGAAGCGCAAGATCTCGGTGGGCGACAAGATGGCCGGCCGTCACGGCAACAAGGGCATCGTGGCGCGCATCGTGCCGGAAGAAGACATGCCGTTCCTGCCGGACGGTCGTCCGGTGGACAGCGTGCTCACTCCGCTCGGCGTGCCGAGCCGCATGAACGTGGGGCAGATTCTCGAGACCCACCTGGGGTGGGCCGCGCACCTGCTCGGCTTC